>JAASTF010000083.1 GCA_021767525.1 Paracoccaceae bacterium | reverse complement strand
CGGTAAAGCACCACCAGCAACCCCTCGCCCGTCACCGCGATATCCTCGAGCGTCTGCGCGAAGACGCCGGAGGTCTCGACCCCGGGATCGCCCGGCAGCGGATCGTTCAGCACCTCCGACGAGCCATCCGCATTGAACAGAGAGCGGAACAGCACACCATTCGCGCCCCGGTGCACGACGGTAAAGCCGCCATCCGGCATGGCAGCCACCAGCGCATCGCGCGCATCGGCCTGGATCAGCTGTGGCCCGGCGGTCACCTCCGTGCCGTCGGGGGCGTAGATCGCGAACCAGGTGCTGCGCACAAAGCTGGTATCGGTGTCATGCCAGACGATCACCGTGTTGCCGCCGGTCAGAAGCGCGCTGCCCACATCCACCTCGACATCGCGGCCGGGCTGGTATTCGAAAACCGCCCCAAGCGCTGTGCCGGTGCTGTCGAAGAACTGGATCTGGTCGTCATCGTCCAGCGTGCCGGTATCGTCGATCCAGGCCACGGCAAAGCCGGTGGCCGTCGGGATCATCTCGAGATGCTCGCCCTCGCCCGACAGGATGGTCTGGGTGTCGGTGCGCAGGCTGCCATCGGCGTTGTAGACCCGGATATACAGGTTCCCCGTCACCCCGCTGTCGCCCTGCTGCCAGCCCACGGCAAACCCGCCATCGGTCAGCGCGGCCACGCCCATCTCGCGCACGCCCTCGGTGCCGTTGCGCGCGATCATGTCCACGTCGGTCACCGCACCCGTGGCCGGATCCCAGATCCGGATATAGCCGTCGAGATTGGTGTGATCATAAACCACCACCACCCGCCCGTCGGCCAGCGTGGCAAGGTCGGGGTCCTCGGCCAACTCGCCCAGGAAAGCCTGCGACAGGAAAAACTCGGACCCGACCACGCCGGGTTCCGAGCCCAGCGTGAAATCTGCCAGAACCTGCGGGTTCAGCAGGTCCAGCAACGTGACGACACCGGTATCCGACACGTGCAGCAGCGCGCCGTTGTCACGCCCGCGGATGCCGGCCTGCTGGAAGCTGTCGACCTGGGTGCCGGTGTCATCGAACAGGCGCACATTGACGCTGTCATTGCGGGTCACGCCGGTTTCGGTGCCATAGGTCACCGCGAACCCGCCGCCGGGCAGCGCCCAGAGATTGACCCAGTCCTGCGCGCCGCCGACGTCGCCGGTATTCACCATCTGCTCTGCCACGGCGACGCTGCCATCGCCATTGAGCACAGTCAGGTAGACCGCGCTTTCGGATTCGTCGTCATCGCCCGGCCGTCCCGCCACGTAGGCCACGGCGATGCGCCCGTCGCTCAGAACCGCCGCTTCGACATCCCAGTGGCCAAAGGCATACTCCATCTGCGGCGCCACCAGGAATTCGTCGCCCGACAAGGTGCCGTCCAGCGCATAGAACTGGCCCCGGATCTCGACCTGGCTGGTCCCGGACACATTGACATGGCTGATGCGCAGCAGTTGCCCGCCCACCTGGATCAGCGCGGTTTCATTCACGCTTTCATAGGGGCCGGGCCGCTGGGTAAAGCTTGTGAGCGCGCCCCCCGCGTCCAGAAAGATCAGGTTCTGCGCCGTGCCCAGCACCATGCTGCCATCGTCCAGCGTGACCAGCGCGCCGTCGCGGTCGACCGCGTAGTAATAGGGCGTCTCGCCGTTGGATGCGTAATCGGCCGAACCATAGACGGCGCCACCCAGGGCCGTGCCCGCCGCGTCGAAATCAAAGGTATGAACCAGGTATTGCGCGCTGTCGAAATCGTAAAACGCATCCGCGATCACACGGAACCCGCCGCCCGCAAGCTCTTGGATCGCGAAGTCGCTGACCGGTGGCGAGGGCTCTCCCACCGGGGTGCCCGCGGCGAATAGCTGGCTGTCTGTCAGCGGCGTGCCATCGGCGCCGAAGACGCGCAGCGCCGCCACCAGAAACGAGTCTCCGTTGTAATCCTGGTCGATGACGACGTTCCGGCCATCGGACAGCTGAAACACCTGGCTCATGAAATTGTCCCCCGTGCAGAAATTGCGCCTGCAGGAAAACCCAGACCGCCCCTCCGATCAAGAATTCAGACGCCGGCACGGGGAAAAACCCGCGCAATACCACCAAAGGCTGCAGCCCCGCCGGATCGGGCCGGCAGGGCTGCTCATGTTTCGGGCGCATCGGGGCGCAGGCGGATCAGAAGAACACCACCTCGTCCAGGATCGCGCCGGTATTGGTGACGCCGGTAAAGGTCAGCGTGTCGCCGCCGCCGAAATCCAGGATCAGGAAGCCGTCGGTGGTGCGCCCGGCAAAGGGGATCAGGTCGGCCGCCACCGGCGTGCCGCCGCCCAGCAGGTCGGCATCGATCCGGATCGTGTCGATGACGTTCTGGAAATCGGCCACCCGGTCGGCGCCATAGCCTTGCGCAAAGACGAAGGTATCCGCCCCGATGCCACCGCGCAGCACGTCGTCGCCCGCGCCGCCATCCAGCGTGTCGTGCCAGGCATTGCCTTCCAGCCGGTCGGCCCCGTCGCCGCCTTCCAGCCAGTCGGCCCCGTTGCCGCCGAAGATCAGGTCGTCGCCCGCCCCGCCCAGCACCGTGTCGGCGCCAAATCCACCCTCCATCCGGTCGTCGCCGGCGCCGCCGTCCAGGCTGTCATCGCCGTTGTTGCCATAACCGGTATCGGCACCGTCACCGCCCAACAGCGTGTCATAGCCATCCAGCCCGCGCATGAGATCGTTGCCGGTGCCGCCATCCAGCAGGTCGAAGCCAAGACCGCCGTTCAGCACGTCGTCGCCCGCCCCGCCATAAAGCGCGTCATTGCCGAAATTGCCTTCCAGCGTGTCCAGGCCCTCACCGCCCGAAAGCGTGTCATAGCCATTGAGCCCGATCACACTGTCATTGCCATCCCCGCCCTCGACCGAGTCGAAGCCGAAGCCGGCATTCACGCTGTCATCGCCCGCGCCCGCATCGACCGTGTCGTTGCCGTCGCCCGCGGCGATGTCGTCGCCGGTATCGGCGGCGCTGCCGCCGCCGGTCAACAGGTCGTTGCCGGACCCGCCCAACAGCGTGTCGGACCCGTCACCGCCCAACAGCGTGTCATTGCCCGCCCCACCATCCAGCAGGTTGTTGCCGCCGGCGCTGCCATCCAGGCTGTCATCGCCGTAATCGCCCGTCAGCGTATCGTCGCCGGTGCCCCCGGTCAGCGACCGGTCGCGCAGGGCCAGGATCTGCGCCAGGCTATAGACTGTCAGCGTGGAATCCGTGAACTGGAACTCCTCGACCCCGATATAGACGTCGCTGCCGCGATAGGACTCGATCGTGATGGCCTGATCCGGGCCGCTGACCAGGATGCTGTTGCCGGTCGCAAATCCCAGCAGCACGCGGTCGGTCCCGGCGCCGCCATCGATCGTGTCGTTGCCGTAATCGCCGTAAAGCGTATCGTCGCCATCGCCGCCCTCCAGCCGATCGTCGCCGGCATTGCCGTTGAGCGAATCCGCCCCCGCCTCGCCGCGCAGCGTGTCGTTGCCGTCATAGCCAAAAAGCGTATCGCTGCCTTCACCGCCAAGGATCAGGTCGTCGCCGTCATAGCCGCGCAGCACATCGTCGCCGTAATCGCCCGTCAGCGTGTCGGCCCCGTCGGTGCCGTAGATCGTGGTGTTCCGCTCGGGCAGCATCTCGGCCAGGGTGCGGATATCCGAGTACGAGCCGCTCTGGAACTCGAAGCTCTCGATGCCCTGCGCCTGGGTAAAGGTGCCGTTGATCTCGATCTCCAGCGCGTCGGCCGGACCGCGCACGGCGGTCACATCGGCCAGGCGGATTCCCTCGAACAGCAGGCGGTCGTCGCCTGCCCCGCCCTGGACGGTGGCGTTGCCCGCGCCCGCGGCGATCACCAGCAGGTCGTCGCCGCCGCCGCCATTCAGGCTGTCATCGCCGGTGCCCGCCACCAGCGTGTCGGCGCCCGCCCCGCCCGACAGGCTGTCATTTCCGGCCTCGCCCTCGATATAATCGGTGCCGCTGTCGCCGGTGACGGTGTCATCGCCCGCCCCTGCATAAACCGCCTGTCCATCGGCGTCGGTGACGAGCGTATCGTTCCCCGGCGTGCCGAAAATCTCGGCCAGCTGGCGCCAGGTCATCACCTCCCAGCCATCGCCGTTCCACAGCGCGTTGCCCTCGACCAGGGCCAGCAACTGGTCGTTGCCCAGCACCGCGAATTCCGGCGGAAAGCCGTAATAGGTGGTTTCGTAATCGGGATAGCGGCTTTCGGTGACGACAAAGCGCTCGCCCAGCTGCTGGTTGTCGGCATCGAAGCGGATGCCATAGGTGGTGTAGGCCGGGTTATAGCCCGCATACATCGCCGTGATCAGAAAGCCGCCATCGGGCATCGCGGTGGCGCGGATGTCGCTGTAATAGGCGTCCAGCGCCACGGCATCGGTGACCGGCGTGCCATCGCTGGCAAAGCGGCGCCAGAATCCGCTGTCCTCACCGCGCCAGGCGACCACGAAATCGCCGTTCTCCAGCACCGCGACCGAGCCCATATCGGCCCAGCTGTCGGTGGCCTGGCTGATCATGAAGGCGTCAGTCAGCGCCGCACCGCTGGCATCGAAAATGCGCCCCACCACCGCCGGGTGGTCGCTGACATTGCCCGGGGCGCCCTCGCCACCGCGCATCACCACGATATAGCTGCCATTCCCCAGCGCCGCGATATCCGAGGTAAAGCTGAACAGGTCATAGCCATAGGACACGTTGCCGACCCAGGGGGTGATCTGCACCGGGCCACTGACCGGGGCGCCGCTGGCGTCGAAGGTTTCGGTATAGATCGTGCTGGCCCCGGAATATTGTGCCAGGATGCCGGAATAATCCGCGTCCAATGCCAGAGCGAACCCGCCGCTATCCAAAGCGGTGATGACCGCCGACCCGACCGAGCCGGTGACGGCGACATACTGATCGCGGCTTTCCAGATAGCGATCGGGCAGATCGACGATCACATCGTTCAGCAACCCGCCCGCCGCATCGAAGGTCTGCACCCGGATGTCGCTGGTGGCGCGGTCGTGCCAGGCGATCGCATAGCCGCCCCCGGCCAGCCCCGCGACGACCGGATGGAAATAATAGCTCGACGTCCCCAGGGCCACGCCTTCCAGCCGCTCGATCACCTGCAGGCCACCCACCGGGTTGCCTTGCGCGTCATAGCGCTGCGCGGTGATCTCGGTGTCCCAGTCGGCGACCGGGTTGGGGATGTGCTGTTCGAACACCACCATCGCGCCGCCATCGGCCATCTGGGTGATGCTGGAATGAAACTGCGTTCCGGTAGGGTCGTCATGGACATGGACGACATCGGCCGCAGGCACGAGATGGTAGGTCATGGCGTATTCCTGTTCGCAAGTTGGACCCGGTCGGCGACACACCATAAAAATCGGCATCACCGATCACGGGCCGATTTTACGCCCGCGGAACAGGGGGCAGAATGATCTGCATCAATTGGAATATGTCACGGCCCTGAAGCGCCCCCCGGCCTTTCGCATGCGAAAGGCCGGGGACAGGATCAGATGAACACCACCTCGTCCAGGATCGCGCCGGTATTGGTCACGCCGGTGAAGGTCAGCGTGTCGCCGAACCCGAAATCCAGGATCAGGAAGCCGTTGGCATCGCGCCCGGCAAAGCCGATCAGGTCGGTCGCCACGGGGCTGCCGCCACCCAGCAGGTCGGCATCGATCTGGATCGTGTCGATGGCGTTCTGGAAATCGGCAATGCGGTCGGCGCCGTCGCCACGGGTGAAGACGAAGGTATCGGCACCGACCCCACCCTTGAGCACATCGGTGCCCGCGCCGCCGGCCAGCGTGTCGTTGCCGGCATTGCCTTCCAGCCGGTCGGCGCCCGAGCCGCCGGTCAGATTGTCGAACCCGTTGCCACCGAACAGGAAGTCGTCGCCGGTGCCGCCCTCGAGCGTGTCGGCCCCGAACCCGCCTTCCAGCCGGTCGTCATCGGCGCCGCCATCCAAACTGTCATTACCGTTATTGCCTTCGAGCGTATCGGCCCCGGCCCCGCCCAGCAGCGTGTCATAGCCATCGAGCGCGGCCAGCAGGTCGTCGCCGCGCCCGCCCTCCATCAGATCGAAGCCCAGCCCGCCGTTGAGGCTGTCATTGCCTTCGCCGCCCAGCAGGGTGTCGTTGCCGAAATTGCCCTCGAGCACGTCATCGCCGGTGCCGCCATCGAGACTGTCAAACCCGTTGACGCCGCGCAGCGTGTCATGGCCCGCCTCACCCAGGATCGTGTCAGCGCCCACCGCGCC
Organism: Paracoccaceae bacterium; assembly: GCA_021767525.1. Classification (GTDB taxonomy): domain Bacteria; phylum Pseudomonadota; class Alphaproteobacteria; order Rhodobacterales; family Rhodobacteraceae; genus Lutimaribacter. The sequence continues at coordinate 4,880 of JAASTF010000083.1, read as the reverse complement.
GGTCACATCGTCCCAGCCCTCGCCGGCCTCGATCCGGTCGCTGCCGGCGCGGGCATTGATGCTGTCGTCGCCGCTGGTGCCGGCCAGGGTTTCGGGACCGCCGGTGCCGGTCAGCACGCTGCCTGCCCCCCCCGAGGCGTCGGGGTCGCTGCCCGCCAGCAGCGCCGAGACGGTCACCGTGGCGTCGCGGAACTGCACGTATTCGATGCCGAACAGCTCGTCGATCCCGTCGAAACTGACAATCTGCACACCGCCCACCAGGGCGGTGACGTTGCTGACCTGGGCCTGGTTCACGCCGATCACTGCCGTATCGGTGCCGCCGCGCCCGCGCAGCGTGTCATTGCCCGCGCCGCCCTGCAGCGTGTTGTCGCCGTCATTGCCCAGAAGCTGGTCGTCGCCGCTGCCCGCGGTGGCGTTCTCGATCAGCGCGCCGGCCGCGATGGTATAGCCCCCGGCCACGCCATTGGCGGCCGAGATGAAACCGCCGCCGCCGATCTCGTCCTCGAGCGTCGCCTCGCGCAGGTCGATCACCACGTTGCGGTCGCCGTCATAGCGCAGCGTGTCGACACCGGCGGTGTCCCAGATCGCGCGCCAGCCGGTGCCGTCGAGATTGGCATCGGGCAGCAGATAGGTGTCGTCATCGCCACGCCACCAGTCGTTGACCCCGTAATTGCGCTGCAGCACTGCGATATCCAGAGCCATCGGCCCGACCTCGAACCCCCATTGCCCGGCGGTGTCGCCCTGGCTACCCGGGGTGCCGGTGAAATAGCCGGTGTTGTAGGTCATGGTGGTAAAGACGCCCTGGTTCAGCTCGTGGTCGCCATACTGGTCGTAGGGACCGAACACACCGCCCATCACCGACGAGCTGCCGCCGGTGTCATGCGGGTGCGCCAGGCCCAGCCCGTGCAGCACCTCGTGGGTCATGGTGACCATGCCATAGCCGCCCTCTTCGAGGTCGCCGCCGGCAAAGCGGTCCCATTGGGTGCCGTCGAAAACGCCGACGCCCTCGTTCGGTTCTCCCGGCGGGTTGAAATAGCCCAGGAACTGGCCGCTCACCTCGTTGAGGTCGAGCAGCATCACGAAATCCGCCGCCGCCTGGCTGGATACCTCGGTGAAGGTCAGCCCGGTGCTTTGCGAGATCAGCTCGAACACCGCCTCGAAGCGGGATTGTTCATAGGCGTTGAACCCTTCCGAGGTATAGCCATCGGCCGACACGCCCGCGGGGGCAAAGTAATAGGTGACCGTTGTATCGGCCATCTGCGTGCCCCAGTCGATCGTGTCGAGCGGGTCGTAGGGCTGCGGCACGTAGGTGTCGACCGCCACGGTATAGGTGCCGGTCTGCCCCGCGTCATAGCCCGCCGCCTCGATATAAACGGTCTGGGCCGTGTCCGCGGTATAGACCAGGCCCGAGTTCAGGCCCTGGTAATCGTCGTTCTGCGTCAGGACATTGCCCTGCGCGTCATAGAGCGTGAGGTAGGGATCGTTCAGCGTATTGCCCGTCAGCGTGACCAGCACGCTGTCGCCTGCCGCCAGGGTCAGCGCGAACCAGTCGGTATCGCCGCCCTGTTCCAGCTCGCCGGTGACGCTGCCGCCGATGGTGACCGATCCGGTGGTGGTGGCATTGCCGGCGAAATCGTCGGTGCCGCCGGTGCCGCCCCCGCCACCACCGACCTGCGCGATCAGCAGCTCGTAGGTACCGGTGGGCGGGTAATAGGCGGGCAGGTAGTAACTGGCCGCCTCGAGGTAATAGGTGCCGGTATAGCTGGCGGTGAAGGTCAGAAAGGAATCGAGCCCGACGCTGCCGTCGTCATTGCCGGTCACGAAGCTGCCGAACTGGTTGTAGATGCCCAGCACCGGGTCGGTCAGCGTCAGGCCCGGCACCACGCTGCCACCGGTCAGCGCCACGCTGTAGGTGACCCCGGCCTGCAGGGTGATGCCATACCAGTCGGTGTCGAAATCGTAATCGATGCTGCCATAGACCGGGGTGCCCAGGCTGATCGTGGCGCCGGTGCTGGGGTCGCCCGGGATGCCAAAGCCGGTGTCATCGGGCAGATCGGTGTCGTGCGGGGTGGGCGCATAGGGGTTTAGGGTCTTTTCAAGACGGCAGGCAACGCACATGGGGCAAAGGCTCCGATCAGAACAGGGTGTCAGGTGATTGCGGGTTTATCCGGATTTCGCGGAAAAGGGGATAGCGGTTTTCCCCACTCGCGTTTGACGCGGCTTTGGTGTCACGCATTCTTGCGCACCCAGCCCAGGAAGGCGCGGTCGGGATCGGTCAGGCGCGGCGTGCCCGACGCGGCCCAGACGCCCTGCCAGCGGGCCACCAGCGCATAGACATCGGCCCCCGGCGCCAGCGCCCGCGCGGCATCGAGCGTGTCGGCGCGCAGGGCTGGCGGGCTGGCGGGGGCGGGGCCGCGCGGCGGCCCGCCCCGGCGCGGCGTCACGCACAGGATGTCGCCCGGCTCTTCGGACAGGTGATAGTCGGGCAGGTGGTCGCTGGCGATCATCTCGCGCAGCATGGCGCGGAACACCCGGCGCGGGCTGGCCGAGCCGGATTTGTGATGCAGCACCGCGACCGAGACGCGCCATTCGGGCTGCCGCCCGCAATGCTTGCGCGCCAGCTCGTAGATCCGCCGCTCCAGCGGTTTGCGCAGGCGAAAATAGTCGCGGCTGAGCGTCAGCACCGATTTCGCCAGCACCGCGCGATAGAGCCAGTCCGACAGCGTCACCGCAACCGAGGCCATGCGCCCGCCGCGGGTCTTGCGCACGATCTGCCAGGTCTCGATCAGGCCGAAGCCGGTTGTCACCTCGTGCCCGCCGGTTTCCAGGTTGGTGGTGATGCGGGTGCCGGCCAGCCGCTCGAAGGCCTCGCGCAGGCGGCGATAGCTGTCGCCGCTGGTTTCGCGATTGGTGGCCACCAGCAGGTCATGGGCGGTCAGGTGCAGCGTGCGGCTGACCGCGCGCCCGGCATTCAGCGCGGCCACCAGCTGGCTGATGCAATAGATCAGGATGTCCTTGTCGTGGATCGTGGCCAGCCCCTTGACCGAGGGGGTGACGGTGATCTGCGCGCCGTTATGCTCGTATTCCAGGATGCGCCGGTCGGGCCGGGTGGAGAGCGAGAACATCGGATGCTCCATCGAGGCCAGGTCGTCCTTGGGACTGGCCGCGAAGATATCGCAGACGAAGAAATCGGATTGTGGATGATGAACGGGCCCCAAGGCCCCTGCCCCGCCTGTCACGCGCCTGTATCCCGCTGCCTGTCCGTGGCTGTTACGCCGGTTTGCCCGCGCCCCGGTTGGCCCCGGGACATTCGTGGTTTTGTTGACACCCGAGCCTAGAGTTATCCACAGGCTGCGTCCAGCCTGTTCGGGGGATCGGAGTCGGCGCTTCGGGTTTCCGGAGTCAGAACAACGTGGTTTCAGAGTCGCACAGGCTGTGAAACAGCGCGCTCCTTTCCAGAAAAAACAGGGGCTTGGGAAAATCGGGGCCGGCCTGTAACACATAAATAACCACATTTAACCGCCATTTCGGGTCCAGGCGCCCGGCAGACATAGGCCCGGCACAGGGTGGCCACCGAATCAAGCCCATGAAAAATGGGAAAAATCGGGGCCGTGTGCGCAAAAGACTTTCATGTATCACCTTTTGCGGTATACTGCGAAAAACACGATACATGGGGCTGGATATGACATCCGAGAGCAGCACACCCCCCTATTTCGGGATCGACCCCGACCGGGCCCTGGCCGAACTGGACAGCCCCGCGGGCACCGGCCGTTTTGCCGCCATCGCCCAGGCCTGCGCGCGCGGACGCGACGATCTGGCCCGGCAGGGGATGGACGAAACCGGGGCCAAGACGCTGCGGCTGTTTTCGACCTGGGAAATCACCCGCTACCTGATCCCGGTGAACCCGGCGCATTTCCGCCGCGTGCTGCGCGCCAATCCGGACCTGCCGCAGGGCCGCTCGGAATCGCAGGGCGGGGCCAAGTGGTTCACCCTGGACGAGGTGCTGCGCCTGCGGGCGCATTTCTCCGAGGCTGGCAGCCGGGCCAAGGAATACCGCCCCTACCGCCCAGCGGGCCTGCCGGCCAAGATGGTGGCGGTGGCGAATTTCAAGGGCGGCGTGGGCAAGACCAGCACGGCGGCGCATCTGGCGATGTCGGCGGCGCTGGATGGCTACCGGGTTCTGGTGGTCGATCTCGACAGCCAGGGGTCGATGACCTCGATCTTCGGCGGCCGGGTCGCGGATGAATGGCAGACGGTGTTTCCGCTGCTGGCGCGCCATTACGCGCGCCATCTGCAGGCCGACAACCAGATCCGTGTCACCCGGGGCGAGTCTCCCCAGCCGCTGGACGACACGCTGTCCGAGGCGCTGAAAATGGACGCGGGCGACCTGATCCAGAGCACCCATTGGCCCAATATCGACCTGATCGGCGCACAGCTGAACCTGTATTGGGCCGAGTTCCAGATCCCGGTCTGGCGCATGGCGGCGCGGGGCTGGAAACTGTGGGAGGCGCTGACCGAAAGCCTCGAGGCCGACGGGGTGCTTGAGCGGTATGACCTGGTGTTCTTCGACACGCCGCCGGCGCTGGGGTATCTTACGATCAACGGGCTGTCGGCGGCCGATATCCTGCTGGTGCCGCTGGGGGCGTCGTTCCTGGAATTCGACAGCACGGGGCGGTTTTTCGACATGCTCCATTCCACCTTTGCCAGTATCGAAGAGGCCGAGAACATGGCCGCGCGCGCCCTGGGCCGCGAGGGGCTGGCCTTTGAATGGGATGCGGTGCGCGCGCTGATCACCCGCTATGACGGCGCCCAGCAGGGCGAGATGGCGGCGCTGATGCAGGCCTATCTGGGGCCCACCCTGTCACCGCACCGGCAGGATT
>JAASTF010000406.1 GCA_021767525.1 Paracoccaceae bacterium | reverse complement strand
CAGCCCGGCCGCCATCGCGTGATCGCGCGGCGGCAAAGCTATCACGGCAATACGCTGGGTGCGCTGGCCGCGGGCGGCAATGCCTGGCGGCGCGAGAAGTATGCACCCCTGCTGGTCGAAACCAGCCATATCGCGCCGTGCTACGAATACCGGTTCCGCGACGATGGCGAAAGCGCCGAGGCCTATGGCCTGCGCGCCGCGAATGAGCTGGTGGACGAGATCGAGCGTCTGGGGCCCGACAGCGTCATGGCCTTTATCGCCGAGCCGGTGGTGGGCGCCACCGCCGGCGCGGTACCTGCGGTGGACGGGTATTTCAAACGCATCCGCGAGATCTGCGACGATTACGGCATCCTGCTGATCCTGGACGAGGTCATGTGCGGCATGGGCCGCACCGGCACCTTGTTCGCCTGCGAACAGGACGGCATCAGCCCCGATATCGTAACCATCGCCAAGGGCCTGGGCGCGGGATACATGCCCATCGGCGCGATGCTGTGTTCGGGCCGCGTATACCGGGCCATCGCCGATGGTTCGGGCGCGTTCCAGCACGGGCACACCTATCACGGCCATCCGCTGGCGGCCGCAGCCGGGCGCGCCGTTGTGACCGCGATCCTGGGCCGTGACCTGCTGCCACAGGTGCACGCACGCGGCGCGGCGTTGCAACAGGCGCTGACCGACCGGCTGGGCCAGCACCCGCATGTGGGCGATATCCGTGGCCGGGGCCTGTTTCGCGGGGTCGAGCTGGTCGAGGATCGGGCAACCAAAGCCACCTTCGATCCGGCGCGCAAGATCAACGGGCGCGTTAAATCGGCGGCGATGGCGAATGGGCTGATCTGTTACCCGGCGGGCGGCACGATCGACGGCAAGCATGGCGATCACGTGCTGCTGGCCCCGCCCTACATCATTTCCGAAGATCAGATAGGCGAGCTGGTGGACAAACTGGCCCGCGCCATCGACACGGCCATTGCGGCGTGACACTCAGCCGCGCAGCCTGACTCGCTCGATCAGCTGGAACATCCCATCCGCCCGCTCGCCCACCAGCGCCACTTCGTCCAGATAGAAGGGCGCGGGCAACGGCGGCAGGTGGCGCGAAACCAGAGCCGCCCAACCCGGAAGATCGGGCTTGGGCAGACGCCCCGTCAGCGTCATGTGAAATCGGAACTGACCCAGCACATGCGGATAGCCCCACCACGTCAATAACGCCTCTTGCCGGACCGACTGGCCCGGCTTGCGCCGCCGCGACAGCTCATCCGCGTCTGGCGGGGCGCGAAAGCGGTCGAGCCCTGTAACGCAGGCGGCGGCCACGTGGTCGACGCCGCTCGTATCACCCGGACAGGTCGGCGCCAGAAACCGCCCCAAGGGCGTCTCGGCCTGCGCAGGCGCGGTGCGCGCAGCCAGATCGGCCAGCGCGGCGTGCAAGCCATCTGGATCGGCCCCATGCGCCAGGCGAAAAGGGGGCTTCAACGTGGGACGAAACCCTTATTTTCTTGGGGTTTTCGTGATTTCTGCAACACCCGGCACATCGCGCTGCGCCACCGCGCGCCCCTGCGCCACGTCGCAGCCCAGCCACGCGGCTCCGAAATCGGCCAGCGCGCCCGGCGGCGGCATGTAATAGATGGCAAAGCGCGCGAATTCCATGCGCGCAGAGTGCAACGCGCCCACACAGGGCGCAATGGGAACCGGGCGCGGATCATCCCCACGCCCGGCCCGCAGCCCTTACTTTTTCAGGTTGGTCCAGATCTGGTCATACACCTCTTGCGTGGCCTGATCGCACACCTCGATGAACACGCCCGTGCCCGCATCGGCCGGCGGGTTCGATTCAGGCTGGGTGGCCAGCGTTGGATCAAGATAGGGCTCGACCCCGGACACGCCCGCGTTATAGCGCGCATAGTTGGTGACGGCGGCGATGTTTTCCGGCTCCAACAGGAAATCCATGAACTTGATCGCGTTTTCCCGGTTGGGCGCGTCCTTTAGCAGAACAACGTTGTCCATCCAGACGATATAGCCCTGGGTCGGAAAGGCGTATTCGGTATTCGCGCCCTCGGCCCGCGCCTTGGCGGCGAAGCCGTCATAGATCTGCCCCACTGCGGCGTCGCCCGACACCAGAACCTCTTTCGCAGTGTCCGAGTTGAAGCTGGCCCAATGCTGCTTGGCGTTTTGCAGCATCTCGTTCAGCGCCTTCAGCTGCTCGCGGTCCTGGCTGCATTGCGGAATGCCCATATGCAGCGCGGCCATCGCCAGAACCTCGCCCTGGCTGTCAAGCATATTGATCTTGCCCGAAAGCTCCGCCGGCGGGTTGAACAGGATGTCGGTGGTGTTGATCTCGCCCTGATAAACGTCGCGGTTCACCGCGAACGAGGTCGAGCCCCACTGATACGGGATCGAATGCTGGCGGCCCGGATCGAAACCGGGATCGGCCCATTCGGGCAGGATGTTGCCCTTGTTGGCCAGTTCGCCCTCGGCCACGGTGTCCAGCAGCCCCTCGCCTGCCATGATCTTGACCATGTAATCGCCGGGCACGGCCACGTCATAGGTGCCGATGGCCCCGGCCTTGAGTGCGGCCAGCAGCGCCTCGTTGCTGTCATAGGTGTCCATGACCACCTCGACATCGTATTCCTCGCTGAATTTATCCAGCAAGTCCTGCGGGATGT
>JAASTF010000082.1 GCA_021767525.1 Paracoccaceae bacterium | reverse complement strand
CGAGGCCGACCGTGTACATGTGGTGGGCCCAGACGATGAAGCCGATGACGCCGATGGCGACCATGGCATAGGCCATGCCCAGATAGCCGAACACGGGTTTGCGCGAGAAAGTCGCGATCACCTGGCTGATGATGCCGAAGCCGGGCAGGATGATGATATACACCTCGGGGTGGCCGAAGAACCACAGGATGTGCTGGTACAGCACCGGGTCACCGCCGCCGGCCGGATCGAAGAAGGTCGTGCCGAAGTTGCGGTCGGTCAGCAGCATGGTGATCGCGCCCGCCAGGACCGGCAGCGACAGCAGGATCAGCCACGAGGTGACGAAGATCGACCAGCTGAACAGCGGCACCTTGAACAGGGTCATGCCCGGCGCGCGCATGTTCAGGAAGGTGGTGATCATGTTGATCGCGCCCAGGATCGAGCTGGCGCCCGACACGTGCACGGCAAAGATCGCCAGGTCCATCGACATGCCGGCCTCGTTCGTGGAGAGCGGCGGGTAAAGCACCCAGCCGACGCCCGAGCCAAGCTGGTCGTTTCCGCCCGGCGCCAGCAGCGAGGCCACGCCCAGCGAGGTGCCGGCGACATACAGCCAGTAGCTGAGGTTGTTCATCCGCGGGAACGCCATGTCCGGCGCGCCGATCTGCAGCGGCATGAAATAGTTGCCGAAGCCGCCGAACAGCGCCGGGATCACCACGAAGAACATCATCAGAACGCCGTGGTAGGTGATCATCACGTTCCAGAGATGGCCGTTGGGGGTACATTCGCCGGCTGCCGCGGCGGTAAAGCGCGCGCCCTCCAGGCACATGTACTGAACGCCGGGCTCCATCAGCTCCATGCGCATGTAAACGGTGAAAAGCACCGAGATCAGGCCGACGATCGCCGACGTGATCAGGTACAGGATCCCGATATCCTTGTGGTTGGTCGACATGAACCAGCGGGTGAAGAACCCACGCTGATCTTCATGGTCGTGGCCGTGAATGGCTGCGTCTGCCATTGGCTGCCTCCTGATTGTGTCCTTTAACGGGCGCAGGAATCCCATGCCCGGCTATCCATTCGCGTTTTAGAATGGCTGGGCCGAGGCGGCAATGCCTCAGATTGATCCAGATCAAAATTTATTGTCGCACCCCCCTTGGTCGGGCAAGGCCGGGTCCAGCCCGGCGATCTGCATCAGCGCGGCGCGCAAACCGGGCCCGCCCGCCGCACCCAGTTCCGCATCGAGCGCGTCATGCGCGGCGCGCCAGTCGGGCAGCGCGGCCATCAATCGCGCGGCGCCGGAATGGGTCAGGCTGACGCGCCGGCTGCGGCGGTCGTTCGGGTCGGGTTCGGATGCGGCAAGCCCTTGACGTTCCAACACTTTCAGTGCCGCCGTCAGGGTCGTGCGATCCATCGCGAGAAACGGCGCCAGGTCCGAAATGCGGGGCGGTTCCGGACGGTTCAGGGCCATCAAGAGCGAGAACTGCCCATTGGTCAGGCGGTGTGGGCGCAGCGCCTCGTCAAAGCGTCGGGCCAGCGCGCGGGCGGCGCGCTGCACATGCAGGCACAAGCAGCGGTCGCGCACCTCGATCGTGGTGTCGTGAGGCAGGGGGGCGGTGGGATCGGTCATATAGGTTGATATCAACATAAAATGTGAATTACGGTGATATCAACTTATATGCAAGGGAGCGCGTAAATGCCACGGGTTCAGACATGTTTGTGGTTCGATGGCCAGGACGAAGAGGCCGCGGCGCTTTATACCGGCCTTGTCCACGGCAGCAGGATCGAAACCCCGGAAAGGCCCGAGTAAGACGCGCCCGCGGTGCTGGTCGAATTTACCTTGGCCGGGGCGCCCTTCGTCGCGCTGAACGGTGGGCCGGGCATGACGCATGGGCCCGCCTGTTCGATCACGGTTGCCGCCGACAGCCAGGACGAGTCCGACACGATCTGGCAGGGGCACGTGGCGGCTGGTGGCACGCCTCAGCGCTGCGGATGGCTGACCGACGCGTTCGGCGTGTCGTGGCAGATATTTCCCGCCGAGATGCGCAGATACCTGTTCGATGGCACGCGCGACGCGCGTCACCGCGCCTACCAAGCCATGCTTGGCATGACACGGATAGACCTGGCCGGCCTGCGCGCCGCCCATGAAAAAGGAAAGTGACATGACCTATTTCAGTGCATTCCTGGCCCCCGTGCCGCGCGACAAAAAGGCCGAATACACCGCGCATGTTCAGGCGGCCTGGCCGATGTTTCGCAAGTATGGCGCTTTGCGGTCGGTGGAATGCTGGGGGGACGATCTGCCCCCCGGCGAGGTGACCTCGTTTCCGTTGGCCGTTCGGTTGAAAGACGGTGAAACAGCGGCCTTGGGCTGGATCGAATGGCCGGACAAGGCAACCGCCGATGCGTGCTGGGCCTCGATGGAAAGCGATCCGGAATGGCGGCAAATCGGTGATATGCCATTTGATGGCAAGCGCATGATCTTTGGCGGGTTCGGCCTGTTGATGGCGCTTGAGAAATGAACAAGGGCCGCGCATCGGCGATGCACGGCCCCTGGAAAACCCTGTCGGGCGCTTGGCTTAGCTGCCGCCTTCGACGACCGAAGCCAGATAGGCGGCCACGTCTTCGCCGCCCTTGCGCAGCTTGAAGGTCATCTTCGACTGTTCGGGATAGCCCTGTTCGCCCAGCCATGCCTTGGGGTCGGCGACATAGGCGGCAATCGCCTCTTGCGTCCATTCGAACCCGGCTTCGGCGGCGGCTTCGAGGCCCTTGCCATAGCGGAAATCCTCGTAGCTGCCGGCCACGCGGCCCACGACGCCATAAAGGTTGGGGCCGGTGCGGCCGCCCTTGACGATCTCGGTGCCGTCATCGGCCACGATCATGTGGCACGCTTTGCACTTGCGAAATTCCTTTTCGCCCTTCGCGGCATCGCCTTCGGCGAAGGCGGGGGCGGCCAGTGCCAGAAGGGCGGCGGCGGTCAGATACTTGTTCATGTGGTCCGGTCTCCGGTTTGATGGTCGCGCGTTGCTGCGCAGAGATACGCGGGCAGTCCCGCATGGCAATGTGCTGTTTCGGCGCACCTTTTTCACGCTTGCGCGCGGTCGGCGTCAAGTGCGTTCGCAAAAACCGTTGGAAATGTGCGCTTCAGCGCCAGATCCAGATCGTCCATCGTGACGGGCAGGCCCAGGTCCACCAGGCTGGTCACGCCATGCTCGGTGATGCCGCAGGGTACGATGCCCTGGAAATGGGACAGGTCTGGATCGACGTTGATGGAAATGCCGTGAAAGCTGATCCATTTGCGCAGACGGATGCCGATGGCGGCGATCTTGTCCTCTGGGATGGCGCCGGTGGCGGTCAGCGGCTTTTCGGGGCGCTGCACCCAGACGCCCACGCGGCCCTCGCGGATTTCGCCGGTCACGTTGAACTCGGCCAGCGTGGCGATCACCCAGGTTTCCAGCTGCTGCACGAAACGCCGCACGTCATGGCCGCGCTGGCCCACGTTCAGCATCACGTAAACCACGCGCTGGCCGGGCCCGTGATAGGTGTATTGCCCGCCCCGTTTCGACGGGTAGACCGGAAAGCGGTCGGGGTCGCGCAGGTCGGCCGCGTTGGCCGAGGTGCCGGCGGTATAGAGCGGCGGGTGTTCCAGCAGCCAGATCGCCTCGTCCGCGCGGCCCTCGGCGATGGCGGCGGCACGCTCTTCCATCACGCGGCATGCGTGGTCATAGTCGGTCAGACCGTCAGAGATGATCCATTCCACCATTAAACGGGCTTTAGACCGCGCCGGGCTGCGCCGCAAGCTGCCGCAGCATGTGCGCGTATCCTTCGACCCCTTGCGCGCCGGTCACAAGGTATTTCTGGTCGAACACCATCGCCGGAACGCCCGTGACGCCCTGTTGATGCCAGAATGCCTGTTTGCGGCGCACGGCATCGGCATGGGCGCCGCTTTCCAGCGCAGCGCCCGCCGCCGTGGGATCAAGCCCGACGGTTTCGGCGATCTGTGCCAGAACGCCGATATCGTTCACGTCCAGCCCCGCGCTGAAATGCGCAGCGAACAGCGCCAGCTTGACCTGGTGTTGCGCGCCTTGCCCCTCGGCCCAGTCGATCAGCTGATGGGCCCGGAACGAGTTGCGCATCCGTGCGTCCGGACCAAAGGCAAAGTCGATCCCCAGCGCGTCGCCGCGTTCGCGCAGAACCGCGCGGTTCTCGGCGCTTTGCGCGCGTGTGATGCCGTATTTGCGGGTGATGTGTTCGGTCAGATCCTCGCCCTCGGGCGGCATGTCGGGATTCAGCTCGAACGGATGCCAGCGCAGGCCCAGGGTCACGCCTTGTTGCGCGGCGGCGGCCTCCAGCTCTTTGAAGCCCACGATGCACCAGGGGCACATCACGTCGGATACGATATCGACGCGGATTTGCGGAGCGGCGTTTGGAATGTCTTGTGTCATGCCGCAAGGGTGGGGCGACGCGGGCCCATTGGCAATCCCGGGCGTGGCCAGATCGCTGAAATTTGTCCTTCACATCGCCGCGCCGGTCGTCTATACGCCCGCTCACCAAGTCAGGACGTGCGGTCGTGGCGGAATTGGTAGACGCGCAGCGTTGAGGTCGCTGTTCCTTAACCGGAGTGGAAGTTCGAGTCTTCTCGACCGCACCAAATTTCCAAGTTTTGCCGGCCTGTGCCCGTGTGACGCCCCGTCGCGCGGCTTGGTGCTTTTCTTCCATCCGCCGACGTGCTGATATGCGCGCGGAAACGAATTTCGCATGTTGGAAATGGACCGAGGGAGGAGCTGTTATGGATATGAATTTCGGGATGCGGCCGGAGAACCGCAAGCTGCTGGAGCGGGTCGCCGATATGGTGCGCAACGACATCGCGCCGATGGCCGATGAATACGAAATCGAGGTGGGCACCGGCGATCGCTGGCAGTTCACCGAGCGCCAGACCGAGATCCTGGAAGGTCTGAAGGCCAAGGCGAAAGCCGAAGGCCTGTGGAACTTTTTCCTGACTGACAGCGAACGCGGCTTTGGCCTGACCACGGTGGAATATGCTTATTTCGCCGAGGAGATGGGGCGCACGCCGCTTGGATCCGAGGTGTTCAACTGCTCGGCGCCGGACACCGGCAACATGGAGGTGTTCGAGCGCTACGGCACCGAGAAGATGAAGGAAGAGTGGCTGCAGCCGCTGCTTGCGGGCAAGATCCGCTCGGCCTACCTGATGACCGAACCCGATCAGGCCAGCTCGGACGCGACGAACGTGTCGATGTCCTGCGTGCGCGACGGCGATCACTACGTGCTGAACGGCGAGAAATGGTGGGCCTCGGGGGCAGGGGACCCGCGCTGCAAGGTCTATATCGTCATGGTCAAGACCGGCGACGACGACGCGCCCAAGCATCAGCGCCATTCGATGATCGTGGTGCCCGCCGGAACGCCGGGCATCGAAGTGCTGCGCCCGATGGAAGTATACGGCCGGGACGACGCGCCGCACGGGCATATGCATATGCGGTTCACCGATGTGCGGGTGCCTGCCGAAAACCTGCTGCTGGGCGAAGGGCGCGGGTTCGAGATTGCCCAGGGGCGGCTTGGCCCGGGCCGCATCCACCACTGCATGCGCGCCATCGGCCAGGCGGAATCGGCGCTGGAGCTGATGTGCAAACGCTCGCTTGACCGCGAGGCCTTCGGCAAGCCGCTGGCGCAGCTGGGGGCGAATTTCGACATCATCGCGGAATGCCGGATGGAGATCGAGCAGGCCCGCCTGCTGTGCCTGAAAGCGGCCTGGTACATGGACCAGGGCGATGCGCGCGCCGCGGCGCCGTGGATCTCGATGATCAAGACGGTGGCGCCGCGCATGGCGCTGAAGGTGATTGACGAGGCGGTGCAGCTGCATGGCGGCATGGGCGTCAGCCAGGATACCCCGCTTGCGCACAAGTGGACACAGGTGCGCACGCTGCGCCTTGCCGATGGCCCCGACGCTGTGCACCGCCGCCAGATCGCGCGTGCCGAGCTGAAGAAATACACCCAGATGAAGATCTGAGGCGACCTGCCATGGCAGATGGAAAGGGGCCCGGTTTTCGGGCCCCTTTTTCGTGGTTGGTGTTGTGCCTTGCCGGCGCGCCTGGCGGCGCACAGATGGTTTTGCGTTCACGCCACGCAGGCGTTGAGGGGCTCTGCCCCTCAAACTCCCCGGGATATTTTTAGAGAGAGGAAGCGGGGGCGGTTATTCGGCGGGTTGGAACCCTTCGATCAACTGGCGCAGGCCAAGGGCCGCGCCCGCGATGATCGACGCGAAAACCAGCGGGGCCGAGAAGGCCAGCATAGAAAAGGCGGAAATGCCCTGGCCGATGGTGCAGCCGAGCGCGATCACCGCGCCTGCGCCCATCATCGTGGCGCCAAGAATCTGACGGCGCAGCTCGCGCGGGTCTTCGCAGGCTTCCCAGCGGAAATGGCCCTTGATGAGTGAGCCGATAAAGGCCCCCAGCGCAACGCCCGTGACCGATCCAACCGCGAATGACGGTGCCCGGGCCGAGCCTGTCATGGCGTAAAGCAGCGTTTCACCGACCGGCGCGGAAAAACTGTGCGACACAACGGGCATCGGCGTGAAGCTTTGGCTGACCACCCAATAGCTGCCGGCCCAGCCGCTGACCACGGCAATACCCACGACAGCTGCCCAGAACACCGATTGCGGGTTCGACAGAAACTCGCGCGAGGCCAAAGCGGCAATGATGACGACCGCGCCGATGGCCAGGCCGATCACATGCACCGATATGCCGGTCCACTGGTTCAGCAGGTGCGCAAGCCCGGGGGGCGTGTCGTTGACCACGTCGGCCTGCGGAAACACCCAGACCCGCAGCGCCGCCAGCGGCCCCGACAGCACCAGGTAGGCGGACACGCCCATGATGACGACGATCACAAAGGCCCTGAAGTCGCCGCCGCCCGCCCGTGCGATCGAGCCGAAGCCGCAATTGCCTGCCAGCGCCATGCCATAGCCGAACATCAACCCGCCGAGGATCGCCGCAACCGGCATCCAGCGGATCGACAGGTAATAGGATGCTTCGAGGTTCAGCACACCGGCGGCGGCCAAGCCGAAGGTGCCCAGGATCGCCACGCCGATGGCCAGTATCCACATGCGCATTCGCAAATCGGACCCGCCGTAGAGCAGGTCTTCGATGGCGCCCATTGTGCAGAAGCGCCCCAGCCGCGCGGCAAGGCCCAAAAGGACGCCGCCCCCAAGCCCGATCAGGGCAACGAGCGCCTCGTCCGAAATCCAGTCAAACATCATGTCCTCCCGGTCTGCGGCTGCAAGCGACGGTCCCGCGTCACTCGCAGAAAAGATCGTAGACCAGTTCCAGTATACGCTTGGGGCGGTCGTCTGCCAAACGGTAATAGATTGCCTTGCCCTCGCGTCGCGGCACCACCAGCCCCTCGAGGCGCAGGCGCGACAACTGCTGGCTGACGGCGGCCTGGCGGGCCGAAAGCAGCTCTTCGAGTTCGGTGACGGATTTTTCGCCGGACACAAGGTGGCACAGGATCATCAGGCGGCCTTCGTGGCTGACCGCTTTGAGAAAGTTCGACGCCGTTGTTGCGTTGTCCACCATCCGGTCCATCTCTTGTTCCGAGATGCCCTTGTCGAAAACCGGTAAGGTCACGTGTTAACCCCTTGTTGTCCTGCCGCTTCGTGTCCTCCTACAACGGCATGTCTTACAATATGGCGGCACCGGCATGGCGGGCCGGGCCATGCGGCGGTCATCCCGATCCGGTATAGCCTGCCTTTTCGGTCAACAGCTTATGCAGCAGTCCCCAGAAAAAGTCTTCGCCCGGATGCCCTTCGATCCGGCCGATTTCCTGCCCGTCTTCGACAAGGATGAATGTCGGTGTAAACACGACGCGGCTTGCGAATTCAACGTCGTCGGGCGGTGCGTCTGAAATATCGATCATGCGCAGCGGTGCGAATTGCCCCATCTCGGTATTGGGATAGGCGGGGCCGATATCCTCTTTCCAGGCAATGCAGTAATGGCACCCTTGGCGCTCGACCATGATCAGTTCAAGCGCGGCGGCAGGGCCTGCAAGGAAAAGGGCCGTCAGAATGGCTGAAAAGAATCTCGGGGCCGCCATCTCGGATCCAATTGACTACGATCGTATATACAACTTAATCTGAATATGTGAATTTCACAAGGAGCGTGTTCGCCTATGGACGTGACGTTTGCCGGTGCGGCTTTGGCGGGGTTCCTGGCGTTCTTTACGCCCTGTATCCTGCCCATGGTGCCGTTTTACCTAAGCTACATGGCGGGTCTGTCCATGTCCGAGTTGCGCGGCGAGGGTGAGATCGCCCCCGGTGCACAGCGGCGGCTGTTCCTGTCGGCGGTGGCCTTCGCGCTTGGCGTGACCAGTATCTTCATGTTGATGGGAATGGGCGCGACGGCGCTGGGGCAGGTGTTCCGCGACTGGTTCGACGTGCTGCGTTATGCGGCGGCGGCGCTGATCTTTGTGTTTGGCCTTCATTTCCTGGGCGTGATCCGCATTGGAATTCTGTACCGCGAGGCGCGGATGGAGTCGAAGATGGATCCCAGCTCGGTCATCGGGGCCTATGTCATGGGGCTGGCCTTTGGGTTCGGCTGGTCGGCTTGCGTCGGCCCGGTTCTGGCGACCATCCTGATGATCGCCAGCGGCATGGGCGACATCTGGCGCGGCGGTTTTTTGTTGGCCTTGTTCGGCATTGGCATGACTGCGCCCTTCGTGGTGGCAGCCATCTTTGCGCGGCCGTTCCTGAACTGGGTGCAGCGCAACCGCAAATATCAGCCTTACGTTGAAAAGGTGCTGGGCGTTATGCTGATCGCATTCGCGATTCTGATCGCGACGGGCACGATAAACGAAATCGCAAACTGGATGATCGAAACCTTCCCCGTGTTCTCGCGAATCGGGTGAGGGACCAAGGGAGGATGACATGAAGAAACTGATTCTCGCCCTGTGGGCGATTCTCTTTGCCCTGCCGGTCGCTGCGGCCGAGCTGGGCGATGACGGGCTGCACAAACAGCCGTGGATGCGCGATACTTTCAAGGACCTTCGTGAAGACCTGGCCGAGGCGAACGCCGAGGGCAAACGCCTTGTTCTGATGGTCGAACAGCGTGGCTGCATCTACTGCAAGAAGATGCACGAAGAGATTTATCCGCGCGAAGAAATCTCGAGCTATATCGACGAGAATTTCTTTGTCGTGCAGCTGAACCTGCACAGCAGCACCGAAATGACCGACCTTGATGGCGAGGCGTTGAGCGAGCGGGCCGCGGCGCGGAAATGGGGGATTCTGTTCACCCCGACCGTGATCTTCCTGCCCGAAGACGTGCCCGAAGGCATGACCGCGGCACAGGCCGCCGTGTCGGTGATGCCTGGCGCCTTCGGGGCGCAGACGACATACGACATGTTCGTCTGGGTGAACGAGAAGCGGTATGAGCTTGATAACGGGGAAGATTTCCAGCGTTATCACGCAAGAAAAATTCAAGAGCGCCAGGCCCAGGGCAACGATTGATCGCGATTGGTGAAATCAATAATTCATAATTGTGAATTTGATGTTGCAAACGGGGGCCTCGGTAAACTACGGTATACAAAGCCAACTCGGTCACAGAGCTGAAGCCATGGGAGGAAACATGAAGCTTGCAACACTGACACTGGCGGCGACGCTGGCAACTGGCGCTGCATTTGCCGCCGAGGTTGCGCCCGGCGACGTCCAGTTCGACGAATACGGCGCCGTCGCGACGTCGCTGACCGGCCAACCGGGCAACCCCGAAGAGGGAGCCAAGATCATGGCCAACAAGGGCATCGGCAACTGCATCGCCTGTCACGAGGTGACGGCCCTGAACGATGCGCCGTTCCACGGCAATGTCGGGCCCAGCCTGGATGGCGTCGGCGACCGCTGGGGTGAAGCCGAGCTTCGCGGGATTTTGGTGAACGCCAAGAAAACCTACGACGGGACAGTCATGCCGTCCTACTACCGTGTCGACGGGTTCACCCGTCCGGGCAATGCCTACACGGGCAAGGCGGCCGACGACTCGTTCGGCCCGCTGCTGACTGCGCAGCAGGTCGAGGATGTCGTCGCTTTCCTGAGCACTCTGAAAGAAGAGTGACGGGACGCAAACGAAACATTTAGGAGTGAAAGACATGGATTTTACACGTCGCGATACGCTGGCCCTGACTGCCGGTGCTGTTGCCCTGACCGTGCTGCCGTTTCGCGTGAACGCGGCGGGTGAGGACGCGATTGCCGCCTTCACCGGCGGTGCAGACGTTGCCGAGGGCGGCGTCGACCTGGAGGCGCCGGAAATCGCCGAGAACGGCAACACCGTTCCGATTTCGGTTTCGGCCGAAGGCGCAAGCGCCATCATGGTGCTGGCAATGGGCAACCCGACCCCGGGTGTGGCCACCTTCAACTTTGGCGAGCTGGCCGGCAGTCAGTTTGCATCGACCCGTATCCGCCTTGCCGGCACGCAAGACGTTGTGGCGATCGCCAAAATGGCCGACGGCAGCTTTGCCAAGGCAACCAAGAACGTCAAAGTGACCATCGGCGGCTGCGGCGGCTGATCCCGGATTTCAAGGAGATACGACTATGGCAGAAGGTGTTAAGCCCCGCGTCAAGGCACCCCGTTCGGCAGAGGCCGGCGAGGTTGTCACGATCAAGACCCTGATCAGCCACCGGATGGAATCGGGTCAGCGCAAGAACAAGGACGGCTCGGTCATCCCGCGTTCGATCATCAACCGCTTTACCTGCGAGTTCAACGGAACCTCGATCATCGATGTGAAGATGGAACCGGCGATCTCGACCAACCCCTACTTCGAATTCGAAGCCACGATTCCCGAAGCTGGTGACATGAAGTTCACCTGGTATGACGACGATGGCTCGATCTACGAAGAGACCAAGACCGTTCAGGTCGGATAACAAATAAAGCTGCCCTGTCCCCGGTGATCGGGGGCAGGGTTTGCCAAGGGAGGACGCTTAATGAAATTCAAGGCACTGACAGCCATCGCGGCCCTGATGGTTGCGGCACCCGCACTGACCTTCGCCGACCCGGATGACGACACGCTGACGGTCAACGGTGAGGAAATGGTCACCAAGGCGGATCTGCCAGCGCATATGGAAGACGCCAACATGGATCAGATCATGTCTGGCTGGCACTTCCGTTCGGACGAAACGCAAGCCCTGCAGATGGATGATTTCGACAACCCGGGCATGATTTTCGTCGATCAAGCGATGGAGACCTGGAACACCGTCGAAGGTGAGGCCGGCAAGTCCT
>JAASTF010000405.1 GCA_021767525.1 Paracoccaceae bacterium | reverse complement strand
TACGAAAAAGGCATCCGCGCCGGCGACGTGATCACCGAGGCAGGCCAGGAAAAGCTGGCTTCGGTCGCGGATCTCGAGGCGCGGATCGACACCGCGCAAGAGGCCGGGCGCAAGTCGCTCTTGTTGCTGGTCCGCCGCGCGGGCGACCCGCGTTTCGTCGCCCTGACGTTGGACGACTGACACCGGCCGACGCACCGATCCAACCATTGAAAGGGCGCCCCGGACGGGCGCCCTTTTTCATTGGCCGGCGCCGGGTTCCGCCGCCAGGCCCGCCGGGCGGGCACGGGGGCGGGTGCTGGACAGTGGTTTGCAATAGCTCTGGTTGCGCAGCCAGCGGGACATGTCGTCGCGCTTGGCGCGCGAGCGCATCGGCCCCCAATCGGCGGCCACGCCCCGCCAGCGGCTGTCGCGCAGCGCGATGGCGCGGTCGCGGGGCACCGTCACGGCCATGATGCGCAGGGCGCAGGATAGGTTCGATGGCCCGTGTTTCAGCGCCTCGCCCGACCGCGCGCGGCAGCCATAGCCACGCGCCGTGGCCGGCAATATCTGCAATAAACCATACCACAGCCCGCCGCCGCCCACGGCGTCGGCGCGATAGGTGCTTTCGTGCTTGGCCAGGGCAGACAGGAACCCGACCCAGAACCGCGCACGCTGGCGCGCGCTGGCGTCTGGATAGGCGGGGCACCATTCCGCGATATCGCGCGGCACCACACGTGTCAGCGGCGCCGCGTGGCCCTGCATCGCCGACAGTGCCGCGCGCGTCCAGAGCGTCGCGTCGCCGCGATGCTCCCACCGGGTGCGGGGCAGATCGCCGTCGCGTGCGGGCGGGCGGGGCAGCTGGGCCACGGTTTGTGCCGCGGCAAGGGCCGGCAGCGAAAGCATCAACAAAAGGGTCAAACGCAGGATCATCGTGCAATTCTGCCCGCAAACACGTTACCGGCGCAACAAGACTTGGGGCAGGGTCGTCGCAGGGATTTCCCGCAATCTCCCCTTACGCGCCACGTTTCAGCCCGACTTGTGCGGTCTTCTGCCGGCCAAAGCTGCCTGACGGACAACCATGAGCGATTTGCTGAAACCCACTATTGACCGCGTTGGACTGGGGCTGGACGCCCTGCGGCGCGCGATGCCGCCGCTGGCCCTGTCCCGCCGGCGCGCGGGGCCCGCGCGGCTGGCCAGCCGGTATGCGCAGCTGGTCGATATTCCCATCGCCGACGCCACCAATGAAGAGATCGAGGGCCTGCGCCTGCGCGCCCGTGGGCAATTCCTGGCCCGGCAAGAGATGTGGGATAGTCTGGGCGCCGAAATCCGCCTCAACGACAAGGCGCGCCGCACCACCGAAGGCGGCACCGCGCTGGCCGATCTGCTGAGCCTTGGCGCGCGGGCCGACGTGGTGCGGCCCGTCGAAACCGCGCTAAGCGATCCGGGGCTGATGTCGGCCCACGCTCCGCGCCACGGCCTGGCCGCCCTGAACGAGATCCGCGAAGACCATGCCGACGATTACGGCATCGCGCTGGTTGTGGTTCATGCCCATATCGATATCGGCTGGGCCTGGCGCGGGCAGGGCTGGATCTCGGAAGTGCCCGAAAAGCACTGGGAGGCGTTTCACCGCCATTTCGACCAGGCGGGCGATATCCTTGACGGGTTCGACGCCTTTGCCGAGAACAGCCCAAGCCTGGCCGCGGCGCGCTGCGCGCTGCTGGCGGCGGGGCCTGCGCCGCAAAGCCGCGTGGCCGACGATTACGAAGACCTGATCGACCTAGATCCCGCCAATCCGCGCCATATGCGCGCCCTGGGCAACCACCTGTTGCCGCGTTGGTTCGGCGATTACGACCAGCTAGAGCTTGAGGCGCGGCGCACCGCGGCGCGCACCGCCGATCTGTGGGGGGCGGGCGGCTATGCCTGGGTGCATTTCGATGCCATCGCCGTCGACCCGTTGGTGCTGCGCCGGTTGGACGTGCCGTTCTTTCTGGAAGGGTTGCGTGATATCTTGGCGCGTCGGGGAAATCAGCACATGGTGAACCAGGTGGCGGCCTTTTGTGCCGTGACGCTGGCGCAGCCGCGCTATGCCCAGGCCGAAATCGCGGAAACCACCCGCGAATTGCGCGGGGCGTTGGCCTGGATCCTGCGCAACCACCTGCGCGAGGTCCATCCGCTGCTGTGGGGCCTGGCCGCGCAGGGGGCGACCAGCGGCGTTGCGCCGATGGCGCGCGATGCGCTGATGGTGCTGGGGCGCGAAACCGCCCTGGCGCGCATTGCCACCGAGTTCGAGCGCGACCTGCGCCTCGGTATGCGCGTCGTGTTCTGCCATCAAGGTGTGCGGATCGAGCCGATCGAGGGCTAGGCCGCGCCTATCCCCTTGCCCCTGTCGCGGTGCTGTCCTAGAACCGCGAACGATCCAGCAGACAAAGGCGCACCCCATGCTCGACCTGACCTATGAAACCCCGAAACCCAAGGTGATCGCCGGGGCCAAGCACGATTGGGAACTGGTGATCGGGATGGAGGTGCATGCCCAGGTCGCCTCGAACGCCAAGCTGTTTTCCGGTGCCTCGACCCGCTTCGGCGCCGAGCCCAATTCGAATGTCGCGTTCGTGGATGCGGCCATGCCGGGCATGTTGCCGGTGATAAACGAATTCTGCGTGGCGCAGGCGGTGCGCACCGGGCTGGGCCTGAAGGCCGAGAT
>JAASTF010000081.1 GCA_021767525.1 Paracoccaceae bacterium | reverse complement strand
TCCTTGACCTCGTAAATCACCTCGCCATCGGCCTCGACGATGCCGTCGGCCACGCCCATGGTCAGGCGGCGCGTCTGCACGGCCTTGGTGAAATCTACCTTGTAGGTCAACATCTTACGGTCCGGGCGCACCATGCCCTTCAGCTTGACCTCGCCCACGCCCAGCGCATATCCGCGCCCCTGCCAGCCGCGCCAGCCCAGGTTGAATCCGGTCAGCTGCCACAGCCCATCGAGCCCCAGGCACCCCGGCATGATCGGATTGCCCGGAAAATGGCACTCGAAAAACCACAAGTTGGGGTCGATATCGAACTCGGCCACAACATGTCCCTTCCCGTGCAGGCCACCATCGCCGGAAATGTCGGTGATCCGGTCCATCATCAGCATCGGCGGTTCCGGCAACTGCGCATTCCCCGGCCCAAACAACTCGCCGCGCGCGCATTTCAACAGGTCTTCCTTGCCAAAGCTGGTGGGATACTCGGCCATTGCGGCGTGTCCTTCTTGATCGTCCGTTTCGGGTTGCGCCCCCTCTAACACCCTGCTGCGCTTGGCTGCAAGCCTGCGTGCGTGGTGCGGTGCGGCAATGCGGAAACGGGTTTGCGGGCTTTTTGTTTGAAATCCCCCCACCCCAGCCCCTATATTATTGGAGAGCCAAGGAAATCGCGATGACAGTGACACCTCAGCAGATCAAACGTGGAACCGAGTGGCTGGCCGATGGCGGCCTGCGCCCGACGCGCCAGCGCTTGGCCCTGGCGGCCATGCTGGTGGGCGATGGCAACCACCGCCACGTCACCGCCGAAAGCCTGTTCGCGGATGTGCGCGGCAGCGGCGAAAAGGTAAGCCTGGCAACGGTTTACAACACGCTGCGCGCCTTTTGCGAGGCTGGTCTGCTGCACGAGATCACGGTGGACGGCACGAAAAGCTATTTCGACACCAACACCCACGATCACCCGCATTTCTTTTGGGAAGACAGCGGCACGCTGCAAGACGCACCCAGCGAAGAGCTGGAGATCAAGCGCCTGCCCCAAGTCCCCGAAGGCGCCGAAGTGGCCGCCGTCGACGTGGTGATCCGCCTGCGCCGCACCTGACAGTCGACCGCGCGGCTTTGACCGCGCGTTGCGTTTACCGCGCGGTTTGCGCCCGAAACCGCGCGATTTTTCTTGGCGTCAGCCTGAAATCCGCACGGTCGTTACCCGAAACCGCGCGGTTTCGCAGCCCGCGCAGGTGCGCATCAACACCTTACGGGTATCATGATACCCCAAGCGGACAAGCCCCCGGCAAAACCGCGCGATTGCAACGGCAAACCGCGCGGTCGTTAACCTTTGGTGCAGCGACGGACTTGGGCGTCGGCCATCTGCCTAAGGTGCCATTCCCGACCCTGGGGCGCGCGGCTGCTGCCGTTAGCTATCCAGAGTCGCCAGCGCGCGGGAGAACATGGCGCGATCGACATTGCCGCCGGTGGCCACGGCGATCACCGCCTCGCCCTGTATCGCATCGCCGTGGAACATCGCCGCTGCCAGCGCCGCTGCGCCACCCGGTTCGACCACGATTTTCAGATGCTGCCAGGCCAGCGCCATCGCGCGCAGCACCTGATCCTCGCTGACGGCGAGGCCGGGGCCGCAGAGCGCGGCCATGATTGGAAAGGTCAGGTCGCCCGGCGCGGGCGTGATGATGGCGTCGCAGATGCTGCCCGACAGGCGATCATTCGTCTGGATCGTGCCGGTTTCAAGCGAGCGGGCGACATCGTCGAACCCCTCGGGCTCACACGGTCTTGCGCGCAGGCCGGGCGCGTCGGCCGCCAGCGCCAGCGCGATGCCCGAGGTCAGCCCCCCGCCGCCGCAACAGACCAGCACATCGCCCTCGTCCACGCCATGTTCGGCGGCCTGCACGGCGATTTCCAGCCCCACGGTGCCCTGCCCCGCGATCACCTGCGGCTCGTCATAGGGTTTGATCAGGGTCATTCCGCGTTCCGCCGTCAGGCGGTTGCCCACGTCCTCGCGGCTTTCGCCGCCGGGGCGGTCATAGAGCACCACCTCGGCCCCGTAGGCGCGGGTGTTGTCGATTTTCATCTGTGGCGCGTCCGACGGCATGACGATGACCGCGGGCGCACCGTGCATCGCCGCGGCCAGCGCCACGCCCTGCGCGTGGTTGCCGCTGGAAAAGGCGATGACGCCCCTTTCGCGGGTGGCCGCATCCAGCGCGGACACGGCGGAAAACCCGCCGCGAAACTTGAAGCTGCCGGTCAGTTGCAGGCATTCCGCCTTGACCAACAGCTTGCGGCCCAGCCGCTGATCCAGAAGCGGGGCGTTCAGCAGGGGCGTGATGCGTTTCTGCCCGGCCAACCGCGCGTCTGCGGCGCGGATCATGTCGATGTTCATTGCAGTTTGTCGATCCAGGCTTGCAGGGCGGCGAGCGCCTCTTTTTCATCGAGAAAGGGGATATGCGCGCGATCGGGCACATGGGCCGCGATCAGGTCGGGGTTGCGGCGGGACATTTCCTTTACCGTGGCCGCCGACAGGATGTCGGAGTTTTCGCCCCGGATGATCGCCGCGGGCAGCGGCGCGATGGCATCGAAGAGCGGCCAGAGGTCGGGGGCGGGTTTGGCGCCCTGCTGTTCCACCGCGTCGCGCAGTTTCGGGTCGTAATTGATGCGCACGCCCTGGTCGGTTTCGACATGGGTGTGGGTGATTTCCTGCCGCCAGCGATCCAGCGGCACGCCGGGAAAGGTCGCGTCCATCGCGCGTTTGCGCGCCTGCGCCATCTGTTTGAAATCGTCAAAGCCCGGATCGCGGCCCAAATAGCCCATGATCGTGTCCAGCCCCGCAGGGTCGACCACCGGGCCGATATCGTTCATCGCCACGCCCAGTAGCCGGCCATGGGCGGTGGCGGCCAGCATCATGGCGATGATCCCGCCGCGCGACGTGCCCAGGACGGCGGCCTTGTCCAGCCCGAGGTGATCGAGCAATTCCAGGGCATCTCGTGCCTCGCGCGGGACGGTGTAGGTGTCGGGATCGGCCCAGTCCGATTGCCCGCGCCCGCGGTAATCCAGCCGGATCAGCCGGGCGGCGCCCAGGTGGGGCGCCACGAAATCGAAATCGCGCGCGTTGCGCGTCAGGCCCGACAGGCACAAAAGCGGCAGGCCCGAGCCTTCGTCTTCGTAATGCAGGCGGATGCCGTCGGATGTGGTGAAATCAGGCATCAGCCCCTCGCCAGGTCGGGAATTGCGCTTAGGTCGGACAGGATGTGATCGGGGCGGCCCGGCAGACGGTCGACCGGCTCGCCCGCGCGGTTGACCCAGGCCGTGACGAAGCCATAGGCCGCCGCCGCCCCTGCATCCCAGCCGTTCGACGACACGAACAGCACGTGTTCCTTGGCCACGCCAAACCGTTGCAGCACCATGTCGTAAACCTGCGGGGCGGGTTTGAAGATGCCGACGCTTTCCACCGACAGCACGTCATCCAGCACTTCGGACAGGGCGGCGGATTGCACCGCGCCGGACAGCATGTCGGGGCTGCCGTTGGACAGGATCGCGGTGTTCAGCCCGGTTTCTTTCAGCGCGGCCAGCATGGCGGGCACCTCGGGGTAGGCCTGTAGCTGCCAGTAAAGCGCCAGAAGGCGTTGGCGCAGCGCGTCGTCGCTATCCAGGCCCTGCGCCTCGAGCGCCCAATCCAGCCCGTCCTGGGTGACGGTCCAGAAATCGGTGTGATGGCCGGTGATCGCGCGCAGCCAGCTGTATTGCAGTTGCTTCATCCGCCAATCGGCGGCCAGTTGCGGCCAGTGGCGGGCCAGTTTTTCGCCGCCCGGCTCTTCTGCGGCCAGACGCGCGGCGGCGGACACATCGAAAAGCGTGCCATAGGCATCGAAGATACATGTTGTGATGGCCATGCCGCCCCTTTCCCAGTCCGCCCGGGCAGACTGGCACGGGTTTTCCATTTGGAAAAGCACAAAAAAACCGCCCTGCCGCGACCTGTTTGCGTGGGTGGGCCGCATCCGTTACAGTTTCGCCCGAGCGATATGAGCACCCGCGCAGACACGCGGCCTCTGACATTTTCACCTTCCCGACAGACAGGATTTACCGATGACGCAAGTCAAACAGGGCGATACCGTCCGCATTCACTACACCGGCACCTTGGCCGATGGCTCGACCTTCGACAGTTCGGAAGGGCGCGACCCGCTGGAGTTTACCGTGGGATCGGGCCAGATCATCCCCGGCCTCGACAAGGCGATGCCCGGCATGGAAGTGGGCGACAAGAAAACCGTCGAAGTGCCCTGCGACGAGGCCTATGGCCAGCCCGACCCGGCCGCCCGCCAGGCGGTGCCGCGCGCCGAGATCCCGGCGGATATTCCGCTGGATATCGGCACCCAGTTGCAGGTGCAGACGCCGCAGGGCCAGGTGATGCCGGTGACCGTGGCCGAGGTGACGGAAACCGAGGTGACGCTGGACGCCAACCACCCGCTGGCGGGCCGCGACCTGACCTTTGCGATCGAGCTGGTCGAGATCGCCTGAGCCGCGCGAACATCACCGCGTCATGACACGAAAAAGGGGCCCGCGCGGGCCCCTTTCTTATGTCCCGGCCCGAGGCCGCGCGGTCAGCCGCGTTTGCGGCGGCGGGCCACGATGGTCAGGCCCAACAGGCTGAGCAGCGACAGCGACAGCGTGGCCGGCAGCGGCACGGCCGCATAGGCCAGCGTGATCTGCCCGCCGTTGGGATCAAAGCCGTTCACGCCGCGTCCAAGATCCAGCACCACGGTCAGATCGGTGCCGAAGCCGTTGAACTGGTCGGCGGTCAGGGTGAAATCGCGGATGCCGTAGACACAGGCAAAGCGCCGGTCGCAGCCATAGATCGAATCGCCTTGCGCCGGTTCGTAACTGCCAAAGATCGTGCCCAGCGATGTCAGCGGGCCGCCCAGCGCACCGATCAGCACCGTGATATCCTCGTTCCGGTCCAGCGCCAGGTCGCCCCAGGCGGTGACCGTCACCAGCACATCGCCGGTCGAGGAGCGCAGGCCGGTAAAGTCGAATTCGACCGTGCCATTGGGCCGGAAGACACCCGTTTGCGTGCCGCCATCAACGGTGATCGCCGCCGCAGGCAGTGCCAGGGCGACCAGCGCGAACAGCGCGAAAATCATATTTCTGAGGGTTTGCATAAAATTCCCCTAACTCTGTTAACCAACAATATCGGTGAACAATGCGGGGGTTGTGCGGTCGAAATTGGTTAATTCTGTGGCATGGCCCGCGCAGCGCCTGGACCGGGCAGCGCGCAGGAAAAAGGGACGCCGGCCGACTGGCCAAGCGCCCCTTGTCTTGTGTCAAAGGCCGGGGCCGGCGGCCCTGCCCTTGGTGGCGATCAGGCCTTGCGGCGACGGGCGACGCCCACCAGGCCCAGCAGACCCATCAGCGCCAGCGGCAGGCTGGCCGGCAGCGGCACGGCGCTGGGGGTATAATCCAGCAGCACCTGCGCGCTGTTGTCGGTAAAGTCGTTCACGCCCGAGCCCAGCAGCAGACTGACCTGCACATCGCTGCCGAAGCTGTTGAACAGACCTTCGGACACGGTGAAGGTGGCGGTGCCACCGGCACAGGCATAGACGCCGCCGCAGGTATAGGTCGTCAACCCCGTCACCGAGCCGAATGCGGTGCCCAGCGTCGTCAGCGCGCCGCCCAGCGCGCCGATCAGCACGGTGATGTTTTCGTTCGCGTCAAAAGCCAGGTCGCCCGAGGCGTTGACGGTCACGGTCACGTCACCGGATGCGGGCGACATGCCCAGAAAATCGAAATCGAGCGTGATGCCCGAGTCGAACACGTTGGTTTGCGTGCCGCCATCGAAGGTGACGGCCGCCGCCGGAGCGGCCAGGGCCGCCACGGTCGCCGCGGAAAGTGCAAGAGTTTTGAGAGGTTTCATTCAATGTCCCCAAGTCTGATTAATGGTAAATATTTCGTTAATATAACATCAGGATACTCCATAAATCAACGGGATTGCCGCAGTCTTGCCACATTTCGCGGGGCTGCCGCGCCGGTTGCTTTGCTGCTAGTCTGCGTCCCGACACCGCAAAGGACAAACCCATGCCCAGCACGATCGAAACCCTTGTCGCCCGAATCCATGAATTGCAGGACGAGTTGGAAGAGGAAATCGGCCGCCGCGGCGAGCGGTTTCGCTATACCCTGCGGCAGGGGCGGGTCGAGTTCGAGGACGAGGCGCGCCGCCGCCACCGAGAAATGCGGGTGCGGCTGGGCACGTTCCTGCGTCAGACCCGCCCGCTGGTCGTTCTGACCGCTCCGGTGATCTATGCGATGATCGTGCCCTTCGTTTTGCTGGACCTGTTCGTGACGATCTACCAGGCGGTCTGTTTCCCGGTCTACGGCATCCCCAAGGTCCGCCGGCGCGATCATATCCGCATCGACCGGCATCACCTGGCCTATCTGAACGCGCTGCAAAAGCTGAACTGCGTCTATTGTGGCTATGCCAACGGGCTGGTCGCCTATGTGCGCGAAATCGCCGGCCGGACCGAGGCCTATTGGTGCCCGATCAAGCACGCCGCCCGTGTGGACGGGCGGCACGGGCATTACGCCGGGTTCCTGGATTATGGCGATGCGGAGGGGTTCGAGGACGGGCTGGCCGCCTCGCGCGAGCGGGTTTCAAAGACGGAGTGACGCGGGCGCACGCCCGCGTCCGAAGCGCCCGCGCGGGCGCTTCGCCAGCTCAGATGGTCAGCAGAACCGCCCCGGCGCGGGCGCCGGCCTCGATGCATTCATGGGCACGGGCGCAATCGGCCAGCGGGAATTCGGCATGGATGGAGGGGGTCAGCGCGCCCTCTTTCATCGCGCGGTGCAGCGCGTCGATCGCCACCTGCCGGGGGCCGTCGGGCAGCAGGTAGATCAGCAGGATATCGATGGTGATCGCCTTGAACAGATAGGCGCCGAAGGGCAGCGCCGGGGTCATGTCCAGCGCCGAGCCATAGGCGGCCACGGTGCCGTTTTCGGCCACCGCCTCGGCCAGCATCGCGGCGTTCACGCCGAACTCGGTTTCCACCGCGCGGTCGACGCCGCGGCCATCGGTCATTTCCAGCAGTTTGCCGGCCAGGTCGGGATCGCGGTAATCCAGCACCTGTTCGGCCCCGGCGGCGCGCACGCGGGCCTCGTCGCGGGGCGAGCAGGTGGCGATCACCCGCGCGCCGGCCCATTTGGCCAACTGCACGGCGTTGTGGCCCACCGCCCCGCCGCCGCCCGAGATCAGCAGCGTCTGGCCCGCCACGTCACCGCCGCCCAGCACCGCATGGGCCGCCGTCAGGCCGGGGATGCCCAGCGTGGCGCCGGCGGCTGCGCTGATCCAGTCGGGGCGCGGCACGGCCTGTTCGGCGGGCAGCGCGATGTATTCGGCGGCGGTGCCGAAGGCGCGGCGCCACTGGCCATTCCAGACCCAAACCGGCTGGCCCATGCGTGAGCCGTCGACGCCCTCGCCCACCGCAACGATTTCGCCCGCGCCATCGGAATGGGGGATGATCTGCGGGAAAGGCGGCTTGGTCACGCCGGGGCGGCTGCCGGCCCGCGCCTTCACGTCCGAAGGGTTGGCGCCCGAATGCGTCAGCCGCACCAGAACCTCGCCCGGGGCCGGGTCGGGGGTGGGCAGGTCTTGCATCTGCAAAACCTGCGCGGCCGCGCCGAAGGTGGAATAGGTGATCGCGTGCATCGAAGCCTCCCGTTCGTGTTTGGGGCACGCTAGGGCAAAGGCGCGGCGCGGAAAAGGGGGCGCGGCGGCCGGGCGGGCCGCCGCGCGGGTTGGATTACTCGGCGCGGATGCGGCCATCCAGGTAAGGTTGGTAAGGCGCGTTTTGGGCCAGGTATTCGGCGGTGACATCGGCCAGGTCGGGGCCGAAATCATAGACATCGGTGGCCTCGCTGGCGAACATCCCATAGCCGTCGCCACCGTTCCGGACATAGTTGTTGCTGACCACGCCATAGGTTTGCGCGGGGTCGAGCGGGGCCCAGCCATCGGCGCCCATGATGAGCACCTCCTTCACGCGGGCGCCCGGTTCGGCGGCCGGGTTGTAGGTGAATTTCATACCCGCCACCTGCGGAAAGCGCCCTGCCCCGTCTTCGATCTGGCTCAGGCCGTTTTCCAGCGCCGCTAGCAGCGTGCCGCCCGTCACCTGGAAGGTCGAGAGCGTGTTCTGGAAGGGCAGCACGGTCAGCACCTCGCCCATCGTCACCTCGCCCTGGTCGATCGAGGCGCGCAGGCCGCCGCCGTTCTGGATGGCGACCTGGATGCCCTGGTCGCGCACCCGGTCCAGCATCGCGTCGGCCACGAGGTTGCCCATCGTGCATTCCCCCGCCCGGCACAAACCACGCTCGCCATCGATGGCTTGCGCCGTTTCGGCCACCACGCGGTTGCGGATCTCGTCCAGCGGCTGGGCCAGCTCGGCGATGCGGTCGACCGTGCCCTGATCCTCGGCCACGGCGGCATCCATGATCAGTGGCGCGCCGGTGGCGGCGGTCACGTTTCCGGCGTCGTCGAATGTCACGTTCAGCTCGCCCAGGAACTTGCCATAGGCATAGGCGTGCACGATGGCCACGCCGTTGACCATCGTCGGGTATGGCCCTTCGGCGCGGTCCATGTCGCCCAGCAGGGTGTTGGTGTGCCCGCCCACGATCACGTCGACGCCGGTGGTTTCGGCGGCCACGCGTTTGTCGACGTTATAGCCCGAATGCGACAGCACGATGATCTTGGTCACGCCCTCGGCGGTCAGGCGGTCGACCTCGGCCTGCACGGCGCCCACGGGATCGGTGAAGATGATGTTGGGGCCGGGGCTGGCCAGCTCGTCGGTGTCCTGTGGCGTCAGGCCGATGAGGCCCAGCCGCTCGCCCCCGCGCTCGATCACCGTGGATTTGCGCAGCACGTCGGCCAGCTGCGGCTCGCCCGAGACATCGGCGTTCGACATCAGCACGGGAAATTCCACCGCATCCATGAAGCCGCGCAGCACCTCGGGGCCGTCGTCGAATTCGTGGTTGCCCACGGTCATCGCGTCATAGCCCAGCTTGTTCATGAACTCGGCCGCCATCTTGCCCTTGTAATAGGTATAGAACAGCGTGCCCTGGAACTGGTCGCCGCCATCGAACAGCACCGTGTTGTTCGACCGCGCCCGCGCGTCGGCAATGGCGGTGACAAGCCGTGCGGTGCCGCCGAAACATTCGCCGGCGGCGTTGTCCTCGGACGCGCAGGGGCTGTCATATTTGCTGATCGGTTCGAAGCGTGCGTGAAAGTCGTTGGTGTGCAGGATGGTCAGAGTATAGTCGGCCTGCGCCGCATCGGCGCAAAGGGCCAGCGCCGCCGCGCCGGCAAGGTGACGGAAGGACATGGGGCAGCTCCCTTTAGGTTGTGTTGATTGGGGAAAGGGTGCCCTCTTGCCCCCCGCCTGTCAAAGCAAACCGGCGGTGCGATGCCGCTTGACCGCCTGGCCGCGCAAGGGCAACAAGCGGTCATGCTGATTTACAAGATCTTCCGGCCCGAAGAATGGGCAGAGCTGGCGCAGAACGGCGAAACGCCGGGCGCGCCGGTGGATGTGGCCGACGGGTTCGTGCATTTTTCGACCGCCGAGAGCGTGGCGGAAACCGCCGCCAAGCATTTCGCGGGCGAGGACGGCCTGGTGCTGATCGCCTGCGAGGCGGACGCAATGGGCGATGCCCTGCGGTGGGAGCCGTCGCGGGGTGGCGCGCTGTTTCCGCACCTTTACCGAGCGATGCGGATCGAGGATGTGGCCTGGTCGGCGCCCCTGCCGCTGGTCGATGGCGTGCACCAGTTCCCCGAGGGCGTGGCATGAGCGTGATCGAACAGATGGGCCTGGCCGCCCTGCGCCGGGTCGATCCCGAGCGCGCGCATGGCCTGGCACTGCTGGGGCTGCGGATGGGGGCGGTGCCCTTGCCGGGGCTGGTCACCTCTGACCGGCTGCGGACCGAGGTGGCGGGGCTGCGCCTGCCGAACCCGGTGGGGCTGGCGGCGGGGTTCGACAAGAACGCCGTCGCGCTGTCGGCTTTGTCGCGCGCGGGGTTCGGCTTTGTCGAGGTGGGGGCCGCCACGCCGCGCCCGCAGCCAGGCAACCCCCGCCCGCGCCTGTTTCGCCTGACCGAGGACGCGGCCGCGATCAACCGTTTCGGGTTCAACAACGAGGGGATGGAGGCGATTGCCGCCCGGCTGGCGCAGCGCCCGCGCGACATGGTGCTGGGGCTGAACCTGGGGGCGAACAAGGACAGCGCCGACCGGGCCGAGGATTTCGCCCGCGTGCTGGCCCATTGCGGCAAGTGGCTGGATTTCGCGACCGTCAATGTCTCGTCCCCCAACACCGAAAAGCTGCGCGATCTGCAAGGCGCCGCGGCGCTGTCGGCCCTGCTGGCCGGCGTGATGGAGGCGCGCGAGTGGCTGCCGAACCGCCCGCCCGTGTTCCTGAAGATCGCCCCGGATCTGAGCGATGCCGAGCTGGGCGAGGTGGCGGATGTGGCGCGGCAAGCGCGGGTGGACGCGATCATCGCCACAAACACGACGCTGTCGCGCGAGGGGCTGCAAAGCCCGCTGAAGGACCAGGCGGGCGGGCTGTCGGGCGCGCCCTTGTTCGAGAAATCGACCCGCGTTCTGGCGCGGCTGAGCCAGTTGACGGCGGGCGACATCCCGCTGATCGGCGTGGGCGGCGTGGGATCGGCCGAGCAGGCCTATGCCAAGATCCGCGCCGGCGCGAGCGCGGTGCAGCTTTATACCGCGCTGGTTTTTGGCGGGTTGTCGCTGGCGGCCCGGATCGCGCGGGGGCTGGACGATCTGCTGGCCCGCGACGGGTTCGACAACGTGGCCCAGGCGGTGGGCACCGGACGGGAGGCGTGGCTGTGATTACCCTGTGGCACAATCCGCGCTGTTCGAAATCGCGCGCGGCGCTGGCCCTGCTGGAAGAGCGCGGGCCTGTTGAGGTGCGGCGCTATCTGGAAGATGCGCCGGACGAGGCCGAGTTGCGCCGCGTCCACGCCCTGCTGGGCCGCCCGGCGATCGAGATGGTGCGGGTGAAAGAGCGCGAATTCAAGGCGGCGGGGCTGACGCAGGACGCCGGCGACGCGGCGCTGTTCGCCGCGATGGCGGCGCATCCCAGGCTGATCGAACGGCCCGTGGCGATTGCGGGCGACCGCGCGGTGATCGGCCGGCCGCCCGAGGCGGTGCTGGATTTGCTGGATTAGGTTTCGGACGGGCGGCGCCCGTCCCACCGGGGGGGGGGGGGGGGGGGGGGG
>JAASTF010000080.1 GCA_021767525.1 Paracoccaceae bacterium | reverse complement strand
GTCAGCTCGACGGTGTCGGCAATCGCCTCGCGACTGGCCAGCGAACTGCGCATCCCTTCGTGGCCCATCGCGATCCCGTCGGTCACGGTGATGGTGGTGAACTCGCGCGGGGTGCCATGCGCCTCTTTCACGCCGCCCTTGACGGCCTGGGCCTGACGGTTCAGCGCGATGTTGCAGGGCGCCGCCTCGTTCCAGCAGGTCGCCACGCCGACCAGCGGCTGGTGAATCTCGGCCTCGGTCATGCCCATCGCATAGTAATACGAGCGGTGCGGCGCGCGCTCGGGGCCCTCGGTCACATAGCGGCTGGGCAGCTTGGACTTATCGAATTTCGTCATGGCGTCCTCCCGGGAAAGAATGTTGCGATCAGGGAATACTGACCGCAACGGCAAGGCACAAGACGAAAGGCGTCAGCCACGAAACCCCGGCCACCGGAACAGCGCCCACATGCCCCGCACCGATAACCGCCATCAGCACGGTGACCACCCAAAAGGCCCAGGTCATGTCGGTGCCCGGCACGCCGCCCACATTCATGCCCGACATGCCCGAAACCAGGCCCAGCGGCAGGAACACCGCCGCCACCACCGACAACAAAAGCATCTGGCGGTTCATCACCTCGGCGCGGCGATCCATGATCTCGTCCTGCACCACCTGCGCGCGGTCGCGGATCGCATCCAGCTCTTCACCGACGCGCGACACGCGCTCGGCCGCTTCGCGCAGGCGGATGCGGTCGGCGTGGGTCAGCCAGGGCAGATCCTCGATCTCCAGCGTGCTCAGCGCGTCGCGCTGCGGCACCATGTAACGGCGGATCATGATGGCGCGGCGGCGGGTATCGGACAGGCGGCGGCGCATCTGCCCGCCCTCGCCCACGTCCATCTCGGGTTTCAGATCGTCCACCACCTCGTTCAGGGCGGCCACCGCCCGCAATGGCCGCAGCCAGACACCCACCACGCGATGCGCCTGCAACCACAGCCGCACGCTGACCATATCCTCGGGCGCCGCGCCTGGGTTCAGGTTCACGCCCCGCAGCAGCAGCAAAACGCCATCGCCACGCACGGTGCAGCGCGGGCGGGTTTCCTGCGCCGTCAGGGCATGGATCACCATTTTGTCCAGGCCCAGCGCCTCCAGCCTGTCCCACGTGCCCTCGGCATCCAGCCGCAGATGACCCAGTCGAACCCATCGCCTTACAGCTCACCGCCCGGCGGCATGTCGGCGACCCCGCCCTGCCCGTCAAACCGCAGCGACAGAAGATCGGGCAAGGCTGGTGGGGTCTGATCCTCTGTCATTCTGCATCATTGCCCCAGCCCGGCGCCGGGCGCCTTCCCACGTTACGATTGACAGCCCCCCGCCATGACCGGAAACCTGTCAGGGAAAAGGAGGCATCGCATGGCAGACGGCTACACCGGCCCGCGCGGCAAAGACTTTTTCACATCCGACGAAATCCGCCCACTGGCTGAACGGTCGGACCTGTGGGGCGCCTGGCTGGTGTTTCACGCCTGGGCGGTGATCGCGGCGGCGCTGGCGCTGTTCGCGATCTGGCCCAACCCGCTGACCTTTATCATCGCGGTGGTTCTGATCGGCTCGCGCCAGTTGGGGCTGGCCATCCTGATGCACGAGGCCGCGCATATGGCGCTGTTCAAATCCCGCCGGCTGAACGAGTTTGCCGGCGAATGGCTGTGCGGCCGTCCCATCCTGGCGGACCTGTTCGAATACCGCCGCTATCACCTGAAACATCACCGGTATACGCAAACCGAACACGACCCCGATCTGCGCCTGTCGAAACCCTTTCCCACCACGCCCGCCTCGCTGCGGCGCAAGCTGGTTCGCGACATCACCGGGCAGACGGGGCTGAAACTGCGCGCGCAACAGATCATGTTCGCCTTCAAGATGGCCGGCGAGGTCGAGGGCCAGCCCACCAGCCAGGAACTGTCGCAGGCCTTCAACGGCCCCGAGCTGTCGCGCGCGCTGCTGGCCAACCTGGTGATCTTCGCCGCCATGTGGGCGGTGGGGGCGTGGTGGTGGTGGTTCGCGTTCTGGGCCTTGCCCCTGCTGACATGGTTCCAGCTGGTTCTGCGCATCCGCAACATCGCCGAACACGGCGCGGTCGAGTTTTCCGACAACCCCTTGCGCAACGTGCGCACCACCCGCGCCGGGCCGCTGATGCGGCTGCTGGTGGCGCCCTATTGGGTGAATTACCACCTGGAACATCACCTTGTGATGCACGTGCCCGCCCACAACCTGCCGCACCTGCACCAGCGCCTTCTGGATCGCGGGCTAGGCCCGCAGATGGAAATCGGCCGTTCGTACTGGCAGGTGCTGCGCCGCGCCGCCTCGCGCCCGGCCTGACCCGGCGTGGACCTGCCGCCCGCCTATACCCCGCTGATGGCCTTCGTCGCGCCCGCCACGACGCGGGCCGAGCTCTGGCGCCTTCTGGCCGGCGCGGGGCTGATCGTCATGCTGTCGCTGGTGATGGCCACGGCGTTTGGCGCGCTGATCGGGGCGGTCCTGCCCGCCGACAGCTACACCACCTATATCGAGGCGACATCCCAGGGCCCGGGTGAGGTTCTGTATCTGCTGTTCGGCTTCGGTTTTCTGCTGATCGCCACGCTTGTCACCGTCGATATCCTGCACGGCCGGCCGCCCGGCACGCTGCTGGGACGGCCCCGGCTGGCGCTTTGGCATGGCGGGCGGGTCCTGGTCGCGCTGCTTGCCCTTAACCTGGCGCTGTGGGTCTTGCCCCCGTGGGAGGGCGACAGCCTGCAAGCCGGGCTGCCCTTCGTCACATGGCTGACCCTACTGCCCGTGGCGCTGATCGCCGTGCTGCTGCAAGTCAGCACCGAAGAGGTGCTGTTTCGTGGCTACATCCTGCAACAACTGGCGGCGCGCTTTGCGCATCCGGCGATCTGGATGGTGCTGCCCTCGGCCCTGTTCGGGCTGCTGCACCACGACCCGACGCTTGGCGCGAATTCGGTCTGGCTGATGGGGTCGGCCATGTTGTTCGGCATCGCCGCCAGCGACCTGACCGCGCGCAGCGGCAGCCTTGGCCCAGCCATCGCGCTGCATTTCGCCAACAACGCCAGCGCCTTTCTTCTGGTCACGGCGCAGGATCAGTTGTCGGGGCTGGCGCTCTACCGGCTGACGGTCGACCTGACCGACCCCGCCACGCTGCGCACCGTGCTGCTGATCGACACCGGCGCCATGCTGTGCAGCTGGCTGGCGGCCCGGATCGCCCTGCGCCGATAGGCATCCGGGCTTTATGTGCTTTCATGCACAATAATATCAGCAACAGTGCAAAAAAGGCCAGTTTCGGTGGGTGAATTGCAGTATGCAAAAGTTCACAAAAACCGCTATTTTCAGGAACGCGCCCGTGAAACGTGAGTAACACTTCACATCAAGGCCGCAAAAACCGGCATTAGCTTATTGTTTTAAAAAAGTTTTTTTGATGCGCACCCTTGCCCTGTGATTTTGCACAGAACTGCTCGCTTTCGCTCACCGCGCAGTGAGCGGCAGTGTTTTGCACATTCGCACAGACTACCCCAGATTTATCCCATCGACGCAACACAGCAAGCGACGAACGAAACGAAACAGATCACACGACCAAGCAAATCAGATCAAAGGAAGGACCACATCATGAAACGCATCATCACCGCACTGACCCTGACCGCCACAACCGCAGCCGCCGCCCCGGCCTTTGCCCAAAGCGCGCTGGACGGCACCGTGATCTCGACCATGGGCGACCGCTCGGTTGTCGCGCTGCACGAACGCGAGCGTGGCATCGGCAACAACGGCATCGTGCAGGCCGATAACGGCTTTGCCGTGCGCGTCGACGCCAGCCGCATCTACGACCCCCGCGATGCCGGCAAGATCGACAGCGCCGAACGCAAAGTGACGCGCTTTGAAAGCACCGAAAGCGCCGTCACCCCCTACGGCGCACGCTAAAAAGCCCCGCGCCACCGGGTCCGGACACCGGGCCCGGCCTCACCCCCGCCCCGCATGATCGGGGCGGGGGTTTTATTGTCGCACTGGCCCCCGGCGGCCCCATCGTCTAGGTCTAGGCAGGCAGCCCGCCGCCGGATCCCGCCATGACCTACCAGCCCCACCGCCCCTTCGCCGCCGCCGCGCGGCCCACGGCGCAGATGCCGCGGCTGGTGCTGGGCGTTATCCTGGTCGAAGGCTTTTACAGCGGGATGCGCTGGCTGATCGACGTGGTGCTGCAATGGCTTCCCTGGCTCAGCGCGCAAGCCGTCTGGTACGGCAGCACACCCGGCGGCCTACTGATCCAGCTGTTCAGCTTCGGCTTCCTGGGGTTGGGCGTCGCGCTGGTGGCGCGCAACCTGCATCAACGCGGGCTTTTCTCGCTGACCGGCCCACCCTTGCGGGCGTTGCGCGACATGCGCAGGGCCTTGGTGGCGGGGCTTGCGCTGTTTGTGGTGCTGGAACTGCTGCCGCCCTATTGGGGCGGCGATGCCGGCGCGCAGATGCGCAACCTGCCGCTGTGGCTTGCGATGTTGCCCCCGGCGCTGCTGGCGGTCGGTGTGCAATGCGCCGCCGAAGAGCTGTTCTATCGCGGCTATATCCAGCAACAGATCGCGGCCCGCTATGACCGGGTGCTGATCTGGATGATCGCCCCGAACGTGATGTTCGCGCTGGCCCATTGGCAACCCGGCGATTTCTCGGTCACGGGGGTGCAATACGTGATCTGGGCCTTTCTGTTCGGCCTGGCCGCCAGCGACCTGACGGCGCGCACCGGCACGATCGGGGCGGCGGTCGGCTTTCACCTGGCCAACAACGCCTATGCCTTTCTGTTCTTTGCCGAATTTGCCGGCCCCGACAGCGGCCTGGCGCTGATCCTGTTCCCCCAGGGCAGCCTGACAGTGCCATCGGCGGCGGCGGGGCCGCTGTTTTCCGGGCCCTTCCTGGTCGAACTGGCCGGGCTTGGCCTGATGTGGCTGGCGGTGCGGCTGGGCATCAGGCGCTGATTGCAATTCGACGCCCCGCGGCTTATCTGGGGCCATAGTCGCAACAGGGGCCGCCTGCATGAACTGGATCACCAACTACGTCCGTCCGCGCATCAACTCGATCTTCTCGCGCCGCGAAGTGCCCGAGAACTTGTGGACCAAGTGCGACGAGTGCGGCACGATGCTGTTTCACCGTGAACTCAGCGATAACCTGAATGTCTGCACCAATTGCGGACATCACATGGCGATCACCCCGCGCGACCGCTTTCGCGCGCTGTTCGATGGCGGCGTCTTCGCCGAGGTCGGCGTGCCCGAACCGCTGGCCGATCCGCTGCAATTTCGCGATCAAAAGAAATATCCCGACCGCATGAAAGCCGCCCAGAAACAAACGGGCGAGAAAGAGGCGATGTTGGTCGCCACCGGCGAAATCGGCCGCACGCCCATCGTGGCCGCCGCGCAGGATTTCAGCTTCATGGGTGGGTCGATGGGCATGTATGTTGGCAACGCCATCATCGCCGCCGCCGAAGAGGCGGTGAAACTGAAACGCCCGCTGATCCTGTTTTCCGCCGCCGGCGGCGCCCGGATGCAAGAGGGTATCCTGTCGCTCATGCAGATGCCCCGCAGCACCGTGGCCGTGCAAATGCTGAAAGAGGCGGGCCTGCCCTATATCGTGGTGCTGACCCATCCCACGACCGGTGGCGTCACCGCGTCCTACGCGATGCTGGGCGACGTGCATATCGCCGAACCCAACGCGCTGATCTGTTTCGCCGGGCCGCGCGTGATCGAACAGACGATCCGCGAAAAGCTGCCCGAGGGGTTCCAGCGCGCCGAATACCTGTTGGACCACGGGATGCTGGACCGCGTCACACCCCGCACCGAAATGCGCGACGAGCTGATAACCATCACCCGGATGCTGATGGGCCAGCCCCCCGCGATCAAGGGTGACCTGCCCCCGCCGGGCGAATTGGCCGAACCCGACGCGGCCCAGCCGGCCGCCGACGACGCGCCGAAGGAATGATCGCCGCGCTGTGCGGCGCCGGCCTTGGGGCGCTTGCCGCATATCTTCTCTGGGCCAGCGGAATGCAGCGCGAACGCGCCTCGGGCGCGGTCGTTCTGGTGGCCATCGCTGCCTTTTATCCCGCCTTTGCGTTCGAACTTGGCGATTGGACCGACCGCGCCCTGCACGTGGCCGCCTTTGCCGGGTTCACCGCGCTGGCACTGTGGGGCTATGCCCGCTCGGCCAAGGCGATTGCCCTGGGCATCATCGGCCACGGCGCGTTCGACCTGGCCGCACCGGCCGTCTCGGCCCCGGTGCCCGGCTGGTGGCCGGCCTTTTGCGCCGCGCTCGATCTGGTATTGGGCGCGGCGCTGTTGTTTTTCTGGCGGAACGAGGCACGGACATGACCCAAGGATCAGATGCCATCCTGGAACGCATGATGACCCTGCACCCCAAGGTCATGGACCTTGTGCTGGATCGGGTCTGGGCGTTGCTGGATACGCTGGGCAATCCGCAGAACGACCTGCCCCCGGTCATTCACATCGCGGGCACCAACGGCAAGGGCAGCACGCAGGCGATGATCCGCGCGGGGCTCGAAGGGGCGGGGCTGCGCGTCCACGCCTATACCTCGCCGCACCTGGCGCGGTTTCACGAACGCATCCGCCTGGCCGGCACCCTGATCTCCGAGGACGCGCTGACCGCTGTGCTGGACGAATGCTACGACGCCAACAAGGGCGCGCCGATCACCTATTTCGAAATCACCACCTGCGCCGCGATTTTGGCGATGGCGCGCAGCCCGGCCGATTTTACCCTGCTCGAGGTCGGGCTGGGCGGACGGCTGGACGCCACCAACGTGGTGGACAAACCCGCGCTGACGATCATCACACCGGTGTCGATGGATCACGAAAGCTTTCTGGGTGACACGCTGGCCAAGATCGCCGGCGAAAAGGCGGGGATTATCAAGCGTGGCGTGCCGGTGATCGTCGGCCCGCAAGAGGATGCCGCGCTCGAGGTGATCGAGGCGCGCGCCGAACGGCTGGGCGCGCCGATCTTGGCCTACGGGCAGCATTGGCATGTTGGCACCGAACACGGGCGGATGGTCTATCAGGACGACAACGGCCTGCTGGACCTGCCCCTGCCCAACCTGCCCGGCGCGCACCAGGTGCAGAATGCCGGCATGGCGCTGGCCGCGCTGCGCCACCTTGGCCTTGGCGAAGGCGCGGCCGAGGCGGCGGTCACCCGGGCCGAATGGCCCGCCCGGATGCAACGCCTGTCCGATGGGCCCCTGCCCGCGCTGGCGCCCCGGGCCGAGCTGTGGCTGGATGGCGGTCACAACCCGGCCGCCGGTCAGGCCCTGGCCGCGCACCTGGCCAGCCTGCCGCCCCGGCCCACCTACCTGGTCTGCGGAATGCTGAACACCAAGGACATCACCGGCTATCTGCGGCCCTTGGCGGGGGTTGCGCAGCAGCTTGTCGCGCTGTCGATCCCGGACGAGGCGAACACCCTGCCCGCCGCCGACACCGCCGCCGCCGCCCGCGCGGTCGGCCTGCCCGCGACCCAGGCGCCCGATGTCGCCGCGGCCCTGCGCCAGATCGCCGCCGACACCCCAGACGCGCGCATCCTCATTTGCGGCTCGCTTTACCTGGCAGGGGCGGTTCTGCGGCTTCAGCAAGCAGGCTAACCCCCTTTTATCGCCCCAAGGTTGCAAACGGGCGGTTTTTTCCCATCTGCCGCGCCACGATGCTTGACCGAGAGTCAGCCGATTCGTATCAGTTGTAGCGAATTGGGGCTGTCACACCATATAAAGGGTCTTTACCCGCATATGGCGTTGAAAAAGGGTAGTGTTGTGCGTGGGGTTTTGGGCGTTGGGATGTTGGCCGCGATCGCTGCGTCGCCGTGCCTGGCGCAAGATCTGGGCATTACCGAAACGATGCGCGATCTCAGTTTTTCGCGCGGCGCCACCAGCTTTACCATCACCCGCAGCCTGCCCGCCGACGACACCGACCGCGCGCTGACCGGCGCGCTTACGCCGTCCTGCCCGCCCAGCTGCATTCAGCCGATGCAGGCCGCGCCCGGCGTCACCACCGTGGCCGAGCTCGAGGTGCTGGATTTCATGGCCGGGCCGGTCAGCCTGGGCACCGGGCTGCTGGTCGATGCCCGCCTGCAGGAATGGTTCGCCCGCGGCACCCTTCCCGGCGCGATCTCGATGCCCTATCCCGCCCTCGCCGCGGATAACAGTTTCCTGCCCGACATCCTCCAGGCTCTGGGCGCGGTGCGCGGCGACACGGGATGGAATTTCGACAACGCCTTCGATCTGCTGGTGTTCGGCAACGGCGCCAGCAGCGACATGGCCCCCCGCGCCATCGCCGGCCTGATCGCGGCCGGCTTTCCCCCGGCCAAGCTGCGCTGGTATCGCGCCGGCCTGACCGGATGGACGGCCCTTGGCCTCAGCATAACGGAGCCGGCAGGATGACGCGGTACGATTTCGGCCCCGGCACGATCCGCATGGCGCTCTTGGGCCTGGGCTTCGTCGGGCTTACCCTGGCGCTGATCCTGTTGCAGCCGGGGCCAAGGGCCGACTACGGTCCAGCCGCCCCAGAACAAACGGTCACCCGCACCGAAAGCGGCATCACCGCCGCGCCAGTCCCCGCGCCCAGCGCCGCAACCGCGCCCACCCCCGCACCGCAACCCCGGCCGGCGCCCGTCGCGCGGCCCTTGCCGGCAAACAACCACCCGACCGAACTGCGCCAGATGAGCTGGGGCATCCTGCAACAACTGAACGAGGCATCGGGCCGCGACATCGCCCCGGGCGATCCCGGCAGCCTGCTGCACACCATCGTCACCCGCGCGGTCAATGACGGCCTGCCAGGCCAAAGCCCGCGAAACTAGCCGCTGGTCGCCAAAAAAAATTTGCCTCAAATTCAAGCGCCTCGCGCCGCGCGCCGCATTTCGGAATCACATGATATTGACTGATTCGCCACCACGCGTCTAAATGTGGCAAAGGTCATGCGCAGGGATTGGGGGACAAGACCCGCAGCGCATCGCGGGGCTTCACCGGAACAGCATGAAACGCGCCACGCGCGCGGGTGCGCGCCCGACAGGGCCACAAGGGTTACGACGGCAGGTGGGAAAGAGGGGTCGAACCAACGACCCCCTTTTTCTTTTACCCACGCCCTACCCGCGCAGCCCGGTTTCCTCCAACAGGCCCAGCCGCTTGGCCTCGTAATAATAACCGCGCGCATACCACATCACCGCGGCATCCTTGTCGCCGCCCGACACCAGCCAGGCCCCGCGCAGGTATTTCACCGCGTAGCGCAGGTTGGTTTCCGCATCCAGCAGGTCCGACGGCTGGCCGCGAAAGCCCATGCTGCGGGCCGTTGCCGGCAGGATCTGCATCAACCCGTAATAAGGCCCCTTGCGCGCGCGCGGGCGGTGGGTGCTCTCGCGCACGATCACCCGCTGCACCAGGTCCACCGGCACCTCGTACAGATCGGCATAGCGCACGATCAACGCCCGCAGCTCGGGCGTCTCGTTGGGATAAAGCGGCGCGTCGTAAACGGCGGTCGGCGCCACCGCCTCGTTGGCACCACCACAGCCTGCCAGCGCCAGCGCGCCGAAAATCACAAATCGCCTGTTCATGGGCATGGGTCTTACCACCGCCACGGCCCCAACGGCAGGGCCTATGCACGGCACGCGCGGCTTGTCGCCGATCCCCCTTCATCTTGCCCAGAAAACTCCCGCCGGAGGCACCCGAGGATCGCAGCCGAAGGCGAGAACCGCAGGCAAGATGCGTGCGCGGCACGCGCACTCAATCAGGTCACGCCCGGCCCCAGTCCTCGGCCTGCATTTCGCGCAACCGGCTGGCGGTGCGCTCGAACTCGAAAACGCCCTCGCCTTCCAGGTACAGCATCTCGGGCTGGTCGGCGGCTGAACAGATCAGCCGCACCCGCGCCTCGTAAAGCGCATCGATCAGGGTGACGAACCGCTTGGCCTCGTTGAAATTCGACCGGCCCAGCGTGGGGATGTTTTCCAAGATCAAAACCCGCGTCACCTCGGCCAGCGCCAGGTAATCGGCCGCCCCCAGCATCCGCCCGCATAGGTCGTGAAACGACGCCCGCGCCACCCCGTTGTGATACAGCGGGATTTCCACCTTGCGCCCCTTCACCACCAAAACCAGCGAATCCTCGGCCCCGTCGGTCAGGTCGTCCCAGATCGCGCTGATCTTGGCGCGCGCTTCGGCATTGGCGGGGGTGAAATACACCTGCTCGCCCTGCAACCGGTCCTGCCGGTAATCGCGCGGGCTGGTCAGCTCGTGCACCTCCATCCGCTCTTTCAAGAGCTCGATGAAGGGCAGGAATATCTGCCGGTTCAGCCCGTCCTTGTACAAATCGTCCGGCACCCGGTTCGAGGTGGTGACAACCACCACGCCCGCATCGAACAGCCGCTCGAACAGGCGGCCCACGATCATCGCGTCGGCGATATCGGTGATCTGCATCTCGTCAAAGGCCAGCAGCCGCACCTCGTCCGAAACCGCCTTGGCCACGGGGGCGATCGCATCCTCGACGCCGGTCTTGCGCGCCTCGTGCAACGCGGCCTGGATTTCCTGCATGAAGGCGTGGAAATGCACCCGCCGCTTGGGCACGTCGACCACCTGCACGAACAGGTCCATCAGCATCGACTTGCCGCGCCCCACGCCGCCCCACAGGTAAAGGCCCTTGATCGGGTCGGGTTTCTTGGCGAACCAGCCGCGTTTCACCGGCTGTTCCAGCGCGCGGTGGATGCGCTCGAACTCGGGCAGGGCGGCCTCTTGCGCCGGATCGGCGTGCAAATCGCCCGCCTGCACCATCTGGGCATATATGTCCTGAATGCGCGTCATGGCCCCCGCAATAGCGCGCGCACAGCGCCGTGAAAAGGGCATCTGCGCCCTGGCGTCGCAGCCCCCTCAAAACCTGCATCTTAAACCTATCTAAATACTCAAGAATGGAGGTTTCGATGGACGCCCTGATCCTGTCGCGCATTCAATTCGGCGCGAATATCTCGTTTCACATCCTGTTTCCCACGATCACCATCGCCCTGGGCTGGGTGCTGCTGTTCTTTCGGCTGCGCTATAACCGCACGGGCGACGATGCCTGGCTGCAAGCCTATCGCTTCTGGGTGAAAATCTTTGCCCTGTCCTTTGCGATGGGCGTGGTCAGCGGCATCACCATGTCGTTCCAGTTCGGCACCAACTGGCCCGGTTTCATGGAAACCGTGGGCAATATCGCCGGCCCCCTGCTGGCATACGAGGTCATGACCGCCTTTTTCCTCG
>JAASTF010000404.1 GCA_021767525.1 Paracoccaceae bacterium | reverse complement strand
GCCGAGATCAGCGCCTGCCCATGATCGACCACGCGGGCCTGCGGGTTGGCAGCGCGCAACTGCGCCCCGTCGCCCACCGTCGCGATACGCCCATCGCGGATCAGCACGCCGCCCTGCGCGCTGTACCGCGCGGCGCCCGGCCCCTGCACGAAAGGATCGCCGTCAAAGGCCAGCGTCTGGCCCAGAAGAAGCGTGTCATCGGTCATCTGCCTGCCCCCTGTTTGCGCGTGACATTAGTATGCTGCACGGGTGGCGTAAATTGCAGCCCGGGCATTGTTTCCCACGCCCGCCATCCGATATGAGGGAGGCATCGGAACAGGGGGCGTAGATGACCGAAGACCAGACAGAGATCGAAGAGCGCCCCGAGGCCGAGGAAGAGGCCTATCTTTTGGACAAGAAGACCGTCGCCGCGATCCTTTACGCGGTGGATGTGAGCGATGCGCAGGCCCTGACCGAGCTGATGGAGCCGCTGCACGCAGCCGACATCGCCGACCTTCTGGAGCAGATCAACAGCTATGACCGGCGCCGTC
Source organism: Paracoccaceae bacterium (assembly GCA_021767525.1). Classification (GTDB taxonomy): domain Bacteria; phylum Pseudomonadota; class Alphaproteobacteria; order Rhodobacterales; family Rhodobacteraceae; genus Lutimaribacter. The sequence continues at coordinate 2,161 of JAASTF010000404.1, read as the reverse complement.
TGATCGAGCTCTATGGCCGCGAGTTCGACGGCGAAATCCTGTCGGAACTGGACGAATCGATCCGCGAAGAGGTGATCGCGATCCTGAACCCCGCGGTTCTGGCCGACGCCGTGCGCGAGCTGGACAGCGATGACGTGGTCGACCTGCTGGAGGATCTGGACGACAGCCAGCAAGAGGCGATCCTGGGCGCGCTGGAAGAAACCGACCGCGTGGCGGTGGCGCAGGCGCTGAGTTACCCGGAATACTCGGCCGGCCGCCTGATGCAGCGCGAGGTGGTGGCCGCGCCCGAGCATTGGACGGTGGGCGACGCCATCGATTTCCTGCGCAGCCAGGACGATCTGCCCGACCAGTTCTATCACGTGGTTCTTGTCGATCCGCGGATGCACCCGGTGGGCAACGTGACGCTGGGCAAGATCATGCGCTCGCGCCGCGATGTGCCGCTGAGCGAGATCACCGAGGATATTTTCAAGGTCATTCCCGTCGACCAGTACGAGGGCGACGTGGCCTATGCGTTCAACCAGTATCACCTGATCTCGGCCCCCGTGGTCGATGAAAACGGGCGGCTGGTGGGCCAGATCACCATCGACGACGCGATGGCCGTTCTGGACGAAGAGCACGAGGAAGACATCCTGCGCCTGGCCGGTGTGGGCGAAGGCAGCCTGACCGACCGTGTGATCGAAACCACCAAGGGCCGGTTCCCGTGGCTGGCGGTGAACCTGGTGACCGCCGTTCTGGCGTCGTTGGTGATCGCGCAGTTCGAAGAGGCGATTGCCCAGGTCGTGGCGCTGGCGGTGCTGATGCCCATCGTCGCCTCGATGGGCGGCAACGCGGGCACGCAATCGCTGACCGTGGCGGTGCGGGCGCTGGCGACCAAGGATTTGACCGGCTCGAACGTGTGGCGGGTGATCCGGCGCGAGGTCCTGGTGGGGTTGGTGAACGGCGTGGCCTTTGCCGTGGTCATGGGCATCGTGGGGCTGTTGTGGTTCGGCTCGCCCACCCTGGGCTATGTGATCGCGGCGGCGATGGTGATCAACCTGGTGGTCGCCGGGCTGGCGGGCACGGTGATCCCGGTGCTGCTGGACCGGCTGGGGATCGACCCGGCGCTGGCCTCGGGCGCGTTCGTGACGACGGTGACGGATGTGGTTGGCTTTTTCGCCTTCCTGGGCCTGGCCGTGCTGTGGCTGCTGTGACGCAGGACGCCGCGAAGGCCGCCGCGCGCAAGGCGGCCTTTGCCCGCCGCAAGCTGGCGCATGAGGGCGCGGGCGCGAACGCGGCCGGGTATCTGAGCGAGGTTCTGGCCGGTTATCGCGGTGTGCCGCTGGCGGGCTACATGGCGATGCGCACCGAGATCGACCCGACGCCCGCGATGGCCGAGGCCGCGGCGCATGGCCCCGTGGGCGTGCCGGTGATCCAAGGCGCGGGCCAGCCGCTGCAATTCCGCGAATGGACGCCCGATTGCGCGATGATCGACGGGGAATTCGGCGCGCGCATCCCCGCGGAGGGCGGCTGGATCGTGCCCGAAATCCTGATCGTGCCGCTGGTGGCATTTTCGCGCGCGGGCGGGCGGTTGGGCTATGGCGGTGGGTTCTATGACCGCACGCTGGAACAGTTGCGCGCCGCCCGTGCCACGATGGCCATCGGTTTTGCCTATGCCGAGCAAGAGGATGCGGACATTCCGCTAGAGCCCACCGATCAGCCGCTGGACCTGATCGTGACCGAACGGGGCGTCATCACCCCCGGCTGACGCGCCGCAGATTCCGGGTTTCCCTGCGCCGCGCGCCGCCTTATGTGTGCGCCAACACTGACAGGACGACCGCTTATGGATCATTTCCTTTACCGCGACGGCGCGCTTTACGCCGAAGACGTGCCGGTGGCCGAGATCGCCGCCGCCGTGGGCACGCCGTTCTACGTCTATTCCACCGCCACGCTGGCGCGCCATTTCCGCCTGTTCGACGAGGCGCTGGACGGCACCGATCACCTGGTCTGCTACGCGATGAAGGCGGCCAGCAACCAGGCCATCCTGCGCACCCTGGCCGAGCTGGGCGCGGGTATGGACGTGGTATCGGGCGGCGAATATGCCCGCGCCCGCGCCGCCGGTGTGCCGGGCGACAAGATCGTGTTCTCGGGCGTCGGCAAAACGCGCGAGGAAATGCGCATGGCG
>JAASTF010000403.1 GCA_021767525.1 Paracoccaceae bacterium | reverse complement strand
TGTCGGCGCCGATCAGTTTCCTGGAAATCACAATCGGCTATGTGGGGGCGGCGGCGACCAAGTCGCTGTTCATCGGCACGGTGATCCTGGGCACGGCGCATTTCTTTGTGGATTTGCAGATCGCGCATCCGCTGGCGATGATGGCCTTCATGCTGCTGACTTGTCTGAGCTTTGCGCTGTTCGGGTTCATCATCGGCATCTGGGCGCAGAATTTCGAGCAATTGCAACTGATCCCGCTGCTGGTGGTGACGCCCCTGGTGTTTCTGGGCGGGGCGTTCTACTCGGTTTCGATGCTGCCGCCCGCGTGGCAGACCGTGACGCTGTTCAACCCGGTTGTGTACCTGATCTCGGGCTTTCGCTGGTCGTTCTTTGGCCTCGCGGATGTGCCCGTGGGGCTAAGCCTTTTGGCCATCGCCGGGTTCACCTGCCTGTGCCTGGGGATCATCTGGTGGATCTTCCGCAGCGGCTACAGGCTGCGCGATTGACACGCTTTTGCGCAACAGACGCCACGCCACACGGCCCCGCATCTTGTTTGCGGGGCATGGGCGATCTACATGGGCAGCCATGAAACGCTTTATCCCCTTCATCAAATCCGACCCTGTCGTAGCCGTCGTGCGGCTGTCGGGCATGATCGGATCGGGACCGCGCGCACAGCTGAGCGACGAGGCCATCGGCCCGATTTTGCAGCGCGCGTTCAGCCGCGGCAAGCCGCAGGCGGTGGCGCTGTTGATCAACAGCCCCGGCGGCTCGCCGGTGCAATCGGCGCTGATCGGGTCGCGCATCCGCCGCCTGAGCGCGGAAAAAGGCGTGCCAGTTCACGCCTTTGTCGAGGATGTGGCGGCCTCGGGCGGATATTGGCTGGCATGTGCGGCGGATGACATCTGGGCCGATTACGGCTCGATCCTGGGCTCGATCGGGGTGATCTCGGCGGGGTTCGGGGCGCATGTGCTGCTGGCGCGCCAAGGGGTGGAGCGGCGCGTTTACACCGCCGGGCAATCGAAATCGATGCTGGACCCGTTCCAGCCCGAAAAGGAAGAGGACGTGGCCCGCCTGCGCGTGATCCTTGAGGACATGCATACCGGGTTCAAGGATTGGGTGACCGCACGCCGGGGTGACAAGCTGTCGACCGAAACCGAGCTGTTCACCGGCGACGTGTGGCTGGGCGCAAAGGCGACCGAGCTGGGCCTGATCGACGGGCTGGCGCATCTGGAGCCCAAGATGAAAGAGCTTTACGGCGACAAGGTGCGGTTCGCCCGCTACGGGCGCAAGCGGTCGATCTTTCAGCGGTTGGGCGCAAGCCTGACCCAGGATGCCCTTGCCGGCCTCGAGGAGCGCGCGGCCTACGCGCGTTTCGGCCTCTGACGTGATTATCAAGATCGTCACCCTGTTCCTGATCGCGATGGGCGTGCTGGCCATGTTCGGCAAGCTGCGCTTTCCCGGTCAGGCGAAACTGCAATCGGCCCGCTGCCCGTCCTGCGGGCGCTATCGGATCGGCAAGGGCCCCTGCCCCTGCAAGAAAGGAAAGCGCTAAGACATGGAATGGCTGCTGGTCGGGCTTGGTCTGGTGATCCTGCTGTTGGCGGGCGACGCGCTGGTGAAGGGAGCCGTGAACCTGAGCCTGCGGGTGGGCATTCCAGCGCTGATCGTCAGCCTGACCATCGTGGCCTTCGGCACCTCGGCGCCGGAACTGCTGATCTCGATCAAGGCGGGGCTTGAGGGCGTGCCGGGCATCGCTTTGGGCAACGTGGTAGGCTCGAACACGGCGAACATCCTGATGGTACTGGGCATCCCCGCGCTTCTGGCGACGATGCACACCAGCGAATGCGACAGCCGCAAGACCTATGTCCAGATGCTGGCGGCCTCGGTCCTGTTCATCGCGCTGGCCTTTACCGGCGAGTTCAACCTGGTGACCGGGCTGATCCTGCTGGCCGCGCTGGCCGCCATGCTGGCCGTGGCGTTCCGCGACGCGCGCGCCCATCGCAGCGCCGAAAAGGCCGCCGCTGCGGCCGCCGAGGATGATGACGAGGAAGAGGTCGAAGGCGCCGACCCGGACATGCCCTGGTGGCAGATCTTCGTTTTCCTGATCCTGGGGCTGGTTGGCCTGCCGCTGGGCGCCGATCTGCTGGTCGACAATGCCACGGTGATCGCGCGCGAATTCGGTGTGACCGATACGGTGATCGGCCTGACGCTGGTGGCGGTCGGCACCTCGCTGCCCGAGCTGGCGACCACGGTGATGGCCGCGCTGCGCCGCCAGGCCGACGTGGCCCTGGGCAATGTCATCGGGTCCAACATGTTCAACCTGCTGGCCATCATCGGCATCGCCTCGATCGTGGCGCCGATCCCGGTGGACCGCGAGTTCCTTGTGTTCGACCTGTGGGTGATGCTGGGCGCGTCGATCCTGCTGTTGCCCTTCGTGTTCCTGGGCCGCGACATCACACGCACATGGGGCGTGATCTTGACCGCGCTCTATGTGGGCTATGTGCTGATCGTGCTGAGCTAAGACAAAGGGGGCGGGCATGACACGGGCATTGGTGACGGGCGCGGGCAAACGTCTGGGCCGCGCGATGGCGCTGTATCTGGCGGATCGCGGCTATGACGTGGCGGTGCATTACAACGGTTCCGCCGAGGCCGCAGAAGAGGTCGTGCAGATGATCCGCGACGAGGGCCGCAAAGCCGCCACCGTGCAGGCCGACCTGCTGGACGAG
>JAASTF010000402.1 GCA_021767525.1 Paracoccaceae bacterium | reverse complement strand
CCGAACAGCGAAAAGCCCAGCGTGTTGGTCCACATGTCCATGCCGCCCAGAACAAGGCTGGCGGTCAGGCCGTATTTCGACCAGATCGGTTTGACGTTGCGGACCTTTTTCAGATCCTTGCCGATCGCGCCCTCGCGCACCTCTTTTTCGTAATCCGACAGCTCGTCCGACTTGCGGCCATCCTTGATCGCGGCATAGGCGGCCTCGGCCGCAGCCTTGCCCGACAGCATGGCGTTGTGGTTGCCCTTGATCCGCGGCACATTGACCATGCCGACCGAGCAGCCCAGCAGCGCCACGCCCGGCGCCACCATCTTGGGCATCGACTGATACCCGCCCTCGGAAATCGCGCGCGCGCCATAGGCCACGCGCTTGCCGCCCTTCAGCAGATCGGCCACCATCGGGTGATGCTTGAACCGCTGGAATTCCATGTAGGGGAACAGGTGCGGGTTCTTGTAGTTCAGGTGCACCACGAAACCCACATAGACCTGGTTGTTTTCCAGGTGATAGATGAATGACCCGCCGCCGGCATTGCTGCCCAGCGGCCAGCCCATCGTATGCGTGACCGAGCCTTCCTTGTGCTTGGCGGGGTCGATCTCCCAGATCTCTTTCATGCCAAGGCCGAATTTCTGCGGCTCGTGGCCCTTTTGCAGGTCGTATTTGGCCATCACTTCCTTGGCCAGCGACCCGCGCACGCCTTCCGACAGGAAAACGTATTTGCCGTGCAGCTCCATCCCCGGTTCGGTGTTTTCGCCGATGCTGCCATCGGGCTCCAGCCCGAAGACACCGGCGACCACGCCCTTGACCTCGCCATTGTCGCCGTAGACCAGCTCGGAACAGGCCATGCCGGGGAAAATCTCAACGCCCAGTTCCTCGGCCTGTTCGGCCATCCAGCGGCAGACATTGCCCATCGACACGATGTAATTGCCGTGGTTGTTCATCAGCGGCGGCATCGGCCAGTTGGGGATGCGCACCTCGCCCGCTTCGCCCAGCATGTAGAAATTGTCTTCTTTCACCGGCACGTTCAGCGGTGCGCCCTTTTCCTTCCAGTCGGGGATCAGCGCATCCAGGCCCACCGGGTCCAACACCGCGCCCGACAGGATATGCGCGCCCACCTCGGATCCCTTTTCCAGCACCACAACGCTCAGATCGGCATCCAGCTGTTTCAGACGGATCGCCGCCGACAGGCCCGCCGGGCCGGCACCGACGATGACGACGTCATATTCCATGGCTTCGCGTTCGATTTCGGACATGCTGGCTCCCTCAGACATTGCGCGCATTCAAATTCCGAACGTGGATACCGCGCTGCAGCAACACACGTCAATTGCGACACAACGTTAAACCGCCTGAAAAGCCCGACAAGGGCCAGCGGGTGGAATTGCGCTGAACCCGCGCTTGGCCTATTGCGTTGCCAAGCCCGGTTGGGGCAGGTTTGGCCGAACGTGACGATACACACCATGGCCGCCGGATGCGGCCAAGGGAGAAGACCATGGAAAAGATACCGATGACGCGCGCGGGCTATGCCGCGCTGGAAGCCGAGTTGAAGCACCTGAAATCCGAGGAACGCCCGGCCATCATCCGCGCGATCGCCGAAGCGCGCGAACACGGCGACCTGTCGGAAAACGCCGAGTACCACTCGGCCAAGGAAAAGCAGTCGTTCATCGAGGGCCGCATCAAAGAGCTGGAAGGCGTCATCAGCCTGGCCGACGTGATCGACCCGAAAAAGCTGTCCGGGTCGATCAAGTTCGGCGCGACCGTCACCCTGGTGGACGAAGACACCGACGAGGAAAAGACCTGGCAGATCGTGGGCGAGTACGAGGCCAATATCGAAAAGGGTCTGCTGAACATCAAATCCCCCATCGCCCGCGCCCTGATCGGCAAGGAAGAGGGCGACAGCGTCGAGGTGCGCACGCCGGGGGGCGAGAAATCCTACGAAGTGCTGAAGATCGAGTTCAAGTAAGGCCGCAAACCTTCAGGTGGGGACCGGGATGGCCAACGCGAAACAAAGCAAGCCGACGCCGCTGGGCATTTACGACCGGCCATCGCAACAGCGTGTGACCGCGGTGGAAATCGTGGCCATCGCCCTATCGGCGGTCTGGCTGCTTGGCGCGGCGGTGTTTTTCCTGGTGCTGGCCCCCGAACCGGCGCAGGGCGAAAATGGCGGCCTGCGCTTTCTGATGACGATGCTGGCGGTTTTCATGCCGGTGGGCATGATCTGGGTTGCCGCCACGGCCGCCCGCGCCAGCCGCATCATGCGCGACGAAAGCCAGCGGTTGCAGACCGCCATCGACGCCATCCGACAGGCCTATATCGCGCAGGCGCAGGGGCGCGACCTCGGCGCCGAGCCATCGGTGGCGCGCAAGCTGGACGAAATCGCCGAAACCGCGCGCAAGACTGAAACCGCCTTGGCCACTTTTACCTCGTCGCGCAATGCGCCCACCACGATCCGGCCCGCCCCGGCCCCCGCGCCGGCCCCCGCGGCCGAGGATCAGGCCCCCCTGCCCCTTGGCACCTCGGCCGAGGATATGGCGCCACCGCTCGATCGCGCCGATTTCATCCGCGCGCTGAACTTTCCCGAAACCGCCGAAGACGAAGAAGGCTTTGCCGCGCTGCGCAAGGCGCTGCGCGACCGCCAGGCCAAGGAACTGATCCAGGCCAGCCAGGATATCCTGACCCTGCTCAGCCAGGATGGCATCTACATGGATGACCT
>JAASTF010000079.1 GCA_021767525.1 Paracoccaceae bacterium | reverse complement strand
TTTCGCTTCGACCAACCGCCCGACGACGGATCGGGCACGGACGGGTCCGGTGAAGGCCCGTTCGATCCGCTGGATCAATCCAGCCTGAACCTGATCCAGGGCACCGACGAGCGGGACAATATCAACGGCACCGCGGGCGACGATTACATAATCGCCGGCGGCGGGCGCGATTTCTGGGTTGCCGGCGGTGCCGGGCGCGACACGTTCGAGGTGAACCTGGGCGACGACATCGTGCGCATCGCCGATTTCACCCTGGGCGAGGATGTGATCGCGCTGGCCAACCCCGACATCCTGGCCAATGCCAGCTTTTCGCAAGATGGCGACCGGCTGGATATCCGGTTGGAGGATCAGACGCTAATCCGCCTGGATGGCGTGACCGAGGCCGATCTTGGCGAGGCGATTGTCTTTCGCTCGGGCGATGCCCCGCCCGAAGATCCCGGCACCGGCACCGAGGGCGGCGGCGACGGCCCTCATGATCCGCTGGACCAGGGCAGCATGAATGTCATCCTTGGCACCGATGCGCGCGACAATATCAACGGCACAGCGGCCGACGACTATATCATTCCCGGTGCGGGCCAGGATTTCTGGGTCACCGGCGGCGCCGGGCGCGACACCTTCGAGGTGAATCTGGGCGACGATGTGGTGCGCATCGCAGATTTCACCCTGGGCGAAGACGCGATCGCGCTGGAAACCCCCGACATTTTGGCCAATGCCAGCTTTTCGCAGGATGGCGAACGGTTCGATATCCGGCTGGAGGACCAGACTCTGATCCGCCTTGACGGCGTGACCGAGGCCGATCTGAACGACATCTTCGTTTTCCGTTCGGATTACGACCCGTCCGATCCGGGTGACCCGTCCGATCCCGGCGATCCGTCCGATCCGGGTGATCCGTCCGATCCAAACGATCCCGGCGATCCGTCCGATCCCGGCGATGCGGGCGCGATGCGGATCGTGGTTTTCGGCGGCCAGTCTCTGGCATTCGGGGCCACCGGGCGCGACTGGGTCACCACCACCTCGCAATTCGACAACTCGCTGATGCTGGATTTCGACAATGCGGCGAACAGCGCGCGCGGCTGGGCCTCGGACCCGGTGGACACCGACGCGTTCAATGGCTTTACCCCGCGCGTCGAGGTGGCCCAGCAATCGCCCGCCACCGGCGCGATGAACTATCTTGCGGCCGCCGACCCCGACACCACCTTCGTCAGCCTGCATTACGGCCAGTCGGGGCAATCGCTGGACTATATCCGCGAAAACACGCTGGATGCGCTGTATGACCAGCTGCTTTTGCTGCGCGATCAGGCCGAGGCCGAGGGCTATACCCTCGACACCGAAATCGAGCTGGCCTGGATCCAGGGGCAATCTGGGTCCGAAGGCGATTACTCGGACACGCTTTCGGCCCATCAGGACGAGGTCGAAGCCTGGGTTCAGGAAAATTTCGGCGCCGAGTTCACGGTGAACATGTATTCGACCATCGTGCGCGGCTTTGGCGGCCGGCAGGTCACGCAAGAGCAGTTCGATGCGATCCAGGACGACCCGGATATCCACCTCGGCTCGACCGAGGTGGTGTTCAACTCGCAATACCCTGCCTGGGGCGATCCGTGGAACGCGCATCTGTCGGGCGAAGGCTATTACATGCTGGGGTCGCAGATCGGCTCGCGCATCTGGGAAAACATGAATGGCGATCCGGTGCTGCCGATGGCGGTCGAAGCGGTCGAATACCTGGGCGACCGCACCTACCAGGTGCATTTCTCGAACGTTCAGGGCAGCCTGGCCGAGGATCAGGGCGTCTATGCCGATGACGATTTCATCGGCGTGCCCGACAATTTCGGCATCGGGATCTATCGCACGAACGATGGCCGGCTGTCGGGGGAAATCGTCAGCACCCGGATCGTCGATGCCGACACGATCGAGTTCGTCTATAACGAGGATCTGACCGGTGATGTGCGGCTGTGGATCGGGCGCAACGAATCCGACGGCTGGATGGCGGACGGGCGCGGTGCGGGCTATGGCGGCACCACGCTTTACGATACCGGGCAAAGCTACACCGCCGTGGATCCGGGTATTCCGCACGCGATCGGCGATCTGGAACAGTTCGAATTCCTGCCGCAGCAGTATTTCGATTTCGTCGCCGGCCTGACCGAGCTGGGATAGGCCGTCGCTGGCAGGGCCGTGCAGTCACGCGCCCTGCCGCTTTGCGCCTCACACCGCCAGCGCCTGCGCGATATGATCGGGCCCAACGGGGCGGATACTCGTCGGGTTCAATGCCTTGATCGCGTAATAGCCTGCGGTGATGTGATCCATGTTCACCGTCTCGCGCACGCCGGGCAGGTTCAGGATGCGCAGCATGTGTCGGTGCAGGCGCGGATAGGCCGCGATTTGGCGGCGGTTGGTCTTGAACAGGCCATGATAGGCCGCGTCGAACCGGATCAGCGTGACGAAGGTGCGGATATCGGTTTCGGTCAGCCGGTCGCCGAACAGGAAATCACCGCTCAACCGCTCTTCCAGCATGTCGAGCGTTTCGAACACGCCCTCCACCGCCTCGTCATAAGCGGTTTGCGAGCTGGCGAAACCCGCCTTGTAGACGCCGTTGTTCAGCCGGTCATAGATCACGGCGTTCAGCTCGTCGATCTGCGGGCCCAGGTCATCGGGGTAAAGCCGCAAATCCGAAGGAACAAGCCCTTCGAAGGCGGTGTCGAACATGCGCAGGATGTCGGCGCTTTCGTTGTTCACCAGCACGTTTCGTTTCATGTCCCACAGAACGGGCACAGTGGCGCGGCCGGTAAAGCGCGGATCGGCGCGGGTGTATAATTCGTGCAGGTGGCGCGCCCCGAACAGCGGGTCGTCATCGGCGCCGGGATAGCCGCCGAACTGCCAGCCCTGGTCCGACAGCACGGGGTTCACCACCGTCACGGGGATCAGCGCCTCAAGCCCTTTCAGCTTGCGCGCAATCAGGCTGCGGGACGCCCAGGGACAGATCAGCGCCACGTATAGGCGATACCGGCCGGCCTCGGCGGCAAAGCCGCCCTCGCCGGTCGGGCCCGCGCTGCCATCCGGCGTGATCCAGTTGCGAAAGCTGGACACCTGCCGCACGAACCGGCCCTTTTCATCGGCCTTTTGCACAGGCTGCCAATCGCTTGTCCACTTGCCATTCACCAGCATCGGGTCGTCTCCTTACCTTGCGTGAAACACGAAGGACCGCATCGAGATCGACCCGAGGTCGATCGCATCGGTCATGAATGTCAGATCGTCGCCGTCATCCGCCGCACCGGCCATCGTCAGGGCCGGCAGGTAGTGATCGACCGACGGGTGCGCCTGCTGCAACAGCGACCCCAGCCGCTGGCGGTCGGCCAAGGCCGCGAAATCGCGATCCGTCAGGCGATCGGCGAACAGTGCATCGAATTCCAGCGCGAAATCGTGCGGCCTTGCGCCCGGCCCCCATTCGACCGCGCGCAGGTTGTGCACCACGTTGCCCGACCCCAGGACCAGAACGCCCCGATCGCGTAGCGCCGACAGCGTCTTGCCGATCTCCAACTGGTAATCGAGGCCCCGGCCCATATCGATCGAAACCTGGAAAACCGGCACATCGGCCTTGGGGTAGAGGAATTTCAGCACGGTCCACGCGCCGTGATCCAGCCCCCATTGGTCGTCTTCCTCGGCATGGTGGCTGGCCAGAAGCGAGACGACCTCTCGCGCCAGGTCGGGCGCGCCCGGGGCCGGATAGTTTTGTTGGAACAGAGGTTCGGGAAAGCCATGGAAATCGTGGATCGTGCGCGGCATGGCCGACACATCGACCAGCGTGGTGCCCCGGGTCATCCAATGGGCCGAAACCACCAGGATCGCTTTCGGGCGCGGCAAGGTCTTGCCCAGCTCGCTCCAGGCGCGGCTGTAAGCGGTGTCCTGGATCGCGTTCATCGGGCTGCCGTGGCCCAGAAAAACAAGCGGCATTCGCGGGGTTGGGGCCAAACCGGCCTTCAGATCTTCGAATGTTCGGGTAACGGTCATCCTGGTGGCCCTTTCTTTGTGGGATGGCAGGCGCACCGGACAAAGGCCCGGCGCGCCGTGTGGCGTGGCAATGCCCGATCAGGCGAATTGCCCAAGGGCACGCTGGAGCGGCCGAATGCGCAGCGCGAAGGCGCCCGCACCCAGAAGGGCGATCGCAGCCTGAACCGCGGCCCAGAACACCGGGAATTCCCAGCCGCCCCCCGCCGCACTGAATTGCCAGCCGTTGCCGGCATGCACCCAGGCCGCGCCCAGCAGAACAGGGATCAGCGCCAGCGACACCAGCCGCACGGCGACGCCCAGGATCAAGGCCAAGCCGCCACCGATCTCGGCCGCAATTGTCAGATAGGCGAAAATGGCAGGCAGGCCCAGGCTTTCGAAAAAGCCGACTGTGCCGGGCACGGTGAACACCATTACCTTGAGCAGCCCGTGCGCCAGGAACAGCGCACCGCTGGACACGCGCAGAACAAGCGCGGCGAAATCGGCGGGGGAGTGATGGGTCATGGTCTTTCTCCGGGTCAGGGCCCCGCCATGCGAGGCGGTGTGTGATGCCCCGAAACTAACGCTTGCCATTCATCCACGAAATGGCGACTTTATAGAATGACCTTCCACCATATGTTCTGAAACTCTATGGATATCATCGACCAGCTCAGGGCGTTCGTGGCCACGGCGAAAACCGGCTCTTTCACCGCGGCGGCGGATCAGTTGGGCGTTTCCAACCGGCTGACCTCGAAATACGTGGCCGAGTTGGAACGGCGGCTTGGCGTGCGCCTGCTGCAGCGCACCACGCGCAAGGTCGGGCTGACGCCCACCGGCCAGGACCTGCTGTCGCGCGCCCCGACCCTGCTGGACGAGCTGGAAGATCTGCTGTCCGACGTCTCGGAAAACTCGCGCGGGCTGACCGGGATGATCCGCATCTCGGCGCCCGTCACCTTTGGCGAGATCTATGTCGGCGGGCTGATCGCGCGGTTTGCCGCGCAGCACCCCGGGTTGATGTTCGATCTGCGGCTGGATGATGGTTTCGTTGATCTGGCCAGCGACGGGATCGATCTTGCCTTTCGGATCGGTCAGACGGACATGCTGTCGCTGAAGGCGCGAAAACTGGGGCAAATGCGGTCCTTCGCCGTGGCAAGCCCGGCCTATATCGCGGCGCATGGCACGCCCGACACGCCCGAGGCCTTGCAGCATCACGCCTGTATCGTCGACACCAACCGCCGCGCGCCCCGGCGCTGGGATTTCGTGAAGAACGGCCAGAGGATCCGCGTGGATGTGCAGGGGCGTTTCCAGGTCAACTCGGCCCGCGCGGCCGCCGACCTGGCCAAGCGTGGCGTGGGCATCGCCTATGCGCCGCGCTTTGCCGTGTCGGATGCCATCGCGCGCGGCGCGCTGGTGCCGCTGTTGCCCGAGCTATCGGGGGTGCCGGTGCAAATCAGCGCAGTCTACCTGGAAGGGCGCGCCCTGCCCCGCAAGATCCGGGCGCTGATCGATTTCGCAGTCACCGACCTGGCCCAGGCGGACCTTTTGTAGACGCCCGCCGGCGTCATTCGATCGCCGCGCCGTCGTCCGACATATCCTTGAGCGCGACGCCGGTCTGCCCCAGCCTGCGCGCCTGGCGCACCAGCCAGGTGATCCGGTCGGCAGCCTGCACCACGGACAGACCACCGTTGCCATGGATGTTCGACACGCAGTTGCGCGCGCTGTCCGGCGTGCCAACGCGCGGTGCAAGTGTGATATAGGCCCCGACGCTGTTGGTGACCGACAGGCCGGGACGCTCGCCTATCAAGACGATCACCAGCCCGGCCCGCATCCTTGCGCCGATATCGTCACCGATGCCGACGCGCCCCTGCCCGGCCAGCACGACGGGCGCGATGGCCAGATCGCCCAGCCGCGCGATCAGCGCCGCGGCCAGGTCGCCCGCGGTTTCATTGATGGCGCGCGCCGACAATCCGTCGGCAACGATCAGCGCGATGTCGAACGGCCCGTCGGGCAAAAGCGCGGCATCGGCGTCGCGCAGGCGTCGGCCAAGATCGGGCCGCCGCAGATAAATGGTGCGATCATCGGCGCGGCTGTGCACCCGTATGGTTGCAGTCTGGCCCAGCGGTTCGGTCACCTGCGCCCAGTCGACGGGCTGGCGTATGGCGTCGCGCGCCTCGGCATGGCTGGCCTGGAAATCCAGCACCGCGCCCAGCGGGCTGACCTCGGCGCCCGCCGCAAGCCGCAGCCGCGCCGGCGTCAGCCGCCGCAGCGCATCGATATCGGCCGGGCCGCTCATGTCGGGGCAAGGCCAATACGGCCCACAAGCGCCGACAGGTCGGGCAAGGCGACAGCGGCATGATCGCCCATCCCCATGCGCGCCAGCCACGCATCGAACTCGGGCGCAGGGCGCGTGCCGAACATGCGCCGCATCCAGGCGGCATCCTCGAAGGACAGCGATTGATAGCTCAGCATCACGTCATCCGCGCCCGGCACGCAGATCACGAAAGTGACGCCCGCCGCCCCCAGCAGGCAAGACAGCGTATCCATATCGTCCTGATCGGCGTCGACATGGTTGGTATAGCACACGTCCACGCCCATCGGCAGGCCCAGCAGCTTGCCGCAGAAATGATCCTCCAGCCCGGCGCGGATCACCTCTTTGCCGTCGAACAGGTATTCCGGCCCGATGAACCCCACCACCGTGTTGACCAGCAACGGATCAAAGGCGCGCGCCACCCCGTAGGCGCGGCATTCCAGCGTTTGCTGATCGACGCCGTGATGCGCATCGGCCGAAAGCGGCGTGCCCTGCCCGGTTTCGAAATACATCACGTTGCGCCCGGCCGTGCCGCGGTTCAGCGACAGCGCGGCCTCTTGCGCCTCGTGCAGCATCGCAAGCGTCACGCCGAAGCCGTCATTCGCGGCCTCGGTGCCGGCGATGGACTGGAACACCAGGTCGACCGGCCCGCCCTGGGCAATGATCTCAAGCGTGCTGGTGACATGGGTCAGAACGCAGCTTTGGGTGGGAATGTCGAATTCCTGGCGCAAGGCGTCCAGCGCGCGCAAAAGCTCGGCGCAGTTCCTGACACTGTCCGAGGCCGGGTTGATGCCGATCACGGCATCGCCCGCGCCTTGTAGCAGACCGTCCAGGATCGACACGGCGATGCCAGCCGGGTCGTCGGTGGGGTGATTGGGCTGAAGCCGCGTCGACAGGTGGCCGCGTTTTCCGATGGTCGAGCGAAAGGCGGTCACCACCTCGATCTTGGCGGCGACAGCGATCAGGTCCTGGTTGCGCATCAGCTTGGACACCGCCGCCGCCATTTCGGGCGTCAGGCCGGCGCTGATCGCGGCGATGGCGGCGCCATCGGTGCGCGTGTCAAGCAACCAGTCGCGCAGCTCGCCCACCGTCATCGCGCGCAACGGGGCAAAGGCGGCGGCGTCGTGGCGATCCAGGATAAGCCGCGTAACCGCATCGCGTTCATAGGGCACCACGGCCTCGTTCAGAAAGGTGGTCAGCGGCAGATCCGCCAGCACATAGCGCGCCGCCACGCGCGCCAGGTCCGAGTTGGCGGCGATCCCGGCCAGCGCATCGCCCGACCGTGCGGGCGTGGCCGCGGCCATCACCTGCGCCAGGTCGGCAAAGCGATGCCGTTCGCCCCTGAGGTCATGAACGTATTTCAAATGGCCGTCCCCGATGTTTCGCCGGTTCGATCCCAAGTATCGCATGGCCGGCGACGGGCGGGCAATCGTCCGACCACGCTTTGCGGCGCTTCGGTGCCCCAGGTGCTGAAATCATGGGCCGCCCGGACCGCACGACCGACCGAAAGACGAACCGGCGCAGGGATCACATCGGCGCAAGCCTGCTGACAAGCGGCCCGGGCTGGCCTAACACTGGCCCCACCGCAACAGGAGACGCCGATGACCCAAGCCCCAGACCGCGCGCCCACATCCCGCATTCCCGGCATGCGCGAACTCAGCCCCGATGACCGGCGCAGCGCCATTGCCGCCCAGGCCGCGCTGTCGAACGCGGACAGTCTTGCCCTGGCCGGGCGCGACCTGCTGCCGATGACGGTGGCCGACGGCATGATCGAAAATGTGATCGGCAAGTTCGAATTGCCGCTGGGCGTGGCCACGAATTTCGTGGTCAACGGCAAGGACTACCTTGTGCCGATGGCGGTCGAAGAGCCCTCGGTCGTGGCGGCGGCGTCTTACATGACGCGGATCGCGCGCGACAATGGCGGTTTTCACGCCAGCGCCGACCGGCCCCTGATGCGCGCGCAGATTCAGGTTTTGGGCGTCAAAGACGTGCATGGCGCGCGGCACCGTATACTGGAGCAGGCGCCACAGCTGATCGCCAAGGCCAATTCGCGCGACAAGGTGCTGATCGATCTGGGCGGCGGGTGCCAGCGGATCGAGGTGCAGGTCTTTCCCGACACGCCCGCCGGGCCGATGGTGGTGGCGCATCTGGTCGTGGATGTGCGCGATGCCATGGGGGCGAACACCGTCAACACGATGGCCGAAATGCTGGCGCCCGATATCGAACGCCTGACCGGCGGCAAGGTGCGGTTGCGCATCCTGTCCAACCTGGCCGATCTGCGCCTGGCCCGTGCCCGGGTCGAATTGCACCCCGACAGCCTTTCGACCGACACGCTGAACGGCGCAGATGTCGCCAGCGGCGTGGTCGAGGCTTGCGCCCTGGCCATTGTCGACCCATACCGCGCGGCGACGCATAACAAGGGCATTATGAACGGGATCGACCCCGTGGTGATCGCCACCGGCAACGATTGGCGCGCGATCGAGGCCGGCGCCCATGCCTATGCCGCGCGCGACGGGCGCTACACCGCGCTGACCCGCTGGGAGCTGTCCGGCACGGGCACGTTGGTCGGCACGATCGAATTGCCGATGGCGCTGGGCCTTGTGGGTGGCGCAACCAAAACGCATCCAGCGGCCCAGGCCGCCCTGAAGCTGATGCAGGTGGACAGCGCCGCGGAACTGGCACAGGTCACAGCCGCCGTGGGGCTTGCCCAGAACATGGCGGCACTGCGCGCCCTGGCGACCGAAGGTATCCAGCGCGGGCATATGGCGCTTCATGCGCGCAACATTGCGATCATGGCCGGGGCCAGCGGCGCCGAGATCGACCGCGTGGCCAAGGCCATCGTCGCTGCAGGCGATATCAGCGTCGATCGCGCGCGGGCCGAAATGACGCAGGATGGCGGCTAAGCCGCCCGGGCTTTGCCGTCAGACGTGATAGGCGCCGGACTCGAGCAGCCGCTTTTCGAACCGCATGATATGCGCCGGCGCGTCCTTTGAGCGGGCGACCATCGTGGCCACCAGCGCCTCGGCCAGGGCAAAGGCCGACAACAGGCTGGGCAGGTGTTGCGGCCCGTGCATCTGGGGGCACAGAACGATGTCCGCCCCGACGGCGATGGGGGCGTTCACCTGGTCGGTCACCGCGATGGTGCGCGCCCCACGCCTGCGCGCCAGGTCATGCGCGGCCACCGTTTCGACCGAGTAATGCGGAAAGGTGATCGACATCACCACGTCCTGCGGCCCGGTGCCGGCGATGCGGTCGCGGATATCGCCGGGCGCACCCGCCCTCTCGGCGAAATTGTCGAAAGCCATGCGCGCCGTGTAGACAAGGTAATCGGCCACCGCGAAACAGCTGCGCACGCCGATCACGTGCACATTCCGGGCGGCCAGCATCATCTGGGCGGCAGACTCGATCGCCGTTTTGCCTTGTGCGGTGAACAGTGCATCCAGGTTGTGCAGGCCGCTTTGGTGGATTTGTTCAAGGATCGCGCCGCTGTCGGCACGTGACAGCGCCCCGGCGCGCGGACCATACATGTCGGCGGTATGGCGCAGCGCGTCCTGAACCGCCGTTCGGCACGCCTCGTACCCCGAAAACCCCAGCGTGTGCGACAAGCGAACGACCGTGTTGGCATTCGCCCCCGATCGCTCGGCCAAGGCCCGGACCGAATTGAACGCGATCTCTTCGGGCCGCTCGGCCAGCCATTGTGCCAGGCTGGCCACCCGCGGTGCGGCAGTCATCGCCGCCTGTCGCAACGCCCGGCGCAGCTCTTCGATGGTGGTGATCGGCTTGGTCAGGGCGCTCTCCACGCTAGATGGTTATGGGCGATACATTTGTATGGCTCGCTTGACGAAATGCAATGATTTGTTTCATCTGGACGTATCGACGCATCAAGCTGTCTCAATCAGGGAGTGAAATTATGACCAAACCCATCCTCGGCGCCCTTGTCGCCGCCGCAACCGTTCTGGGCGCAAGCGGCGCGTCGGCGCAAGAGCAGACCTTTATTTCCATCGGCACCGGCGGTGTGACCGGCGTTTACTATCCCACTGGCGGCGCGATCTGCCGCCTGGTGAATCGCGGCCGGTCCGAGCACGGGATTCGCTGCGGCGTTGAATCGACCGGCGGCTCGGTCTTCAATATCAACGCCATCCGCGGCGGCGAGCTGGAGTTCGGCGTGGCCCAGTCCGACTGGCAGTACCACGCCTATAACGGCACCTCGCGCTTTGAAGAGCAAGGCGCCTTCGAAGGGCTGCGCGCCGTCTTTTCGGTGCACCCCGAACCCTTCACCGTGGTCGCCCGCGCCGATGCCGGCATCACCAATTTCGAAGACCTGAAGGGCAAGCGCGTGAACGTTGGCAACCCCGGCTCGGGCCAGCGCGGCACGATGGAGGTGCTGATGGCCGAGATGGGCTGGACGATGGATGATTTCGCCGTCGCCAGCGAGTTGCAGGCCGCCGAGCAAAGCCAGGCACTGTGCGACAACAACATCGACGCGATGGTGTACACGGTCGGCCACCCGTCGGGCTCGATCCAGGAGGCGACGACCGCCTGTGACAGCGTTCTGGTGAATGTTTCGAACGACGCCACCGCCGCACTGGTCGAGGCCAACCCGTTCTACCGCGTGGCCACCATTCCGGGCGGCATGTATCGCGGCAACGACACCGACACGACCACCTTCGGCGTCGGCGCCACCTTCGTCACCTCGGACGCGGTCAGCGAAGAGGCGGTCTATGCCGTTGTCAGCTCGGTCTTCGAGAACTTCGAGGACTTCAAGAAGCTGCACCCGGCCTTTGCCCGCCTGAAGGAGGCCGAGATGATCAAGGACGGGTTGACCGCGCCGCTGCATCCGGGCGCCGTCAAGTACTACAAGGAGCGCGGCTGGATGTAATCCGGCCCGCCAGATGTGAATCGGCGATCCCTCCGGCGCCATCGCGTGCCGGGGGATTTTCCAATAATGAGACGGGATGACGGGGGAACAGCTCATGGCGCAGACCGAAGGCGGCCGGCCGGAAGATGCCAACCTTGAGGATTTCGTAGCCGATTCCGATACCGGCGGGCGGGCACCGCGGGG
>JAASTF010000078.1 GCA_021767525.1 Paracoccaceae bacterium | reverse complement strand
TGCGCCACGCCATCGGCTATGCGCTGAACTGGCCGGACCGCGCCGAGCTGCCGGTCGACCGGCTGGACCTTGCCGCGATCGGCCAGCTGGAATTCCGCGCGCCCGACCCGGCGCGGTACCCGGCGCTGGGGCTGGCGCAGCAGGTGATGCAGGCGGGCGGTTTGGCGGGGGCGGTGTTCAACGGCGCCAAGGAACGCGCGTTGGATGCCTTTATCGCCGGGCGCCTGGGATTTACCGACATGACGTCGCTTGTGGCAGGGGCGCTGGACAAGCTGGGGTCGCAGTCCGGCCTTGAGAATGCCGAAATCACCCTTGATAACGTAGCCCGGGCAGACCATCTGGCACGTCAGGCCGTCGATGCACAGATCGCGCAACGCGGCTGACCTTGGCCTGATGGGCAAATAAGCAAGAACAAAGGACAGGTTTTTGGATATCATCTCGCTGCTTCCCCAGTTCGGCAACCTTATCTGGACGCTGGTGGCCTTCGTGGTCGCTTTGTCGGTGATCGTGGCGATCCACGAATACGGCCATTACATCGTCGGACGCTGGTCTGGCATTCATGCGGATGTGTTCAGCCTGGGGTTCGGCCCGGTCCTGTTCAAACGCACCGATCGGCGCGGCACGGTCTGGCAGGTCGCGGCGCTGCCCTTCGGCGGCTATGTCAAGTTTCGCGGCGACGCCAACGCGGCCAGTGCCCCGGATGGCGCCGCGGTCAAGGACATGACGGCCGAGGAAAAACGCTCGACCATGGCGGGCGCGCCGCTTTGGGCGCGCACGGCCACCGTGGCGGCGGGGCCGGTGTTCAACTTTGTCCTGGCGATCGCGCTGTTCACGGCGGTGGGCATGACGCGGGGGGTGGCGGTGGAACCGCTGACCGTGGGAGACATGCGCGCATTGCCGCAGGAAACCGCGCTGCAAGAGGGCGACGTTCTGCTGGAAATCGGTGGGCTGCCCGTGCCGACAATGGATCAGGCGGGCGCATTCGATGACCTGCTCGAGGCGCTGCCGGAACAGCCCGCCTTGGACTATACGGTCGATCGCGACGGCGAGCGCCGCGTTGTCGAAGGGCCATGGCTGATGCCGCCCGTCGTCACCCAGCTTGCGCCGCAATCTGCGGCGATTTCCGCGGGTCTTCAGGCGGGTGACGTGATCACCGCCGTCGACGGCGCGCCGGTGTTCGCCTTTTCACAGCTGAAGGATAAGGTCGAGGCGGGCGAGGGCGCGCCGCTCGCGCTGACCGTGTGGCGCGATGGCGAGACGCTGGACATGACGCTTGAGCCGCGACGCGTGGACGAGCCGCAGCCCGATGGCGGGTTCGAGACGAATTGGCGCATCGGCATCGTCGGCGGCATGGCGTTCCAGCCGGCAACCACCACGCCCGGTTTCGGCCAGGCGCTGTGGGGCGGTGTGACGGGCACCTACGAGATCATGCGCGGCTCGATCTCGGGGCTGTGGCACATGGTGACCGGCGCGATTTCCAGCTGCAACATGTCGGGCCCCATCGGCATCGCCGAGGTGTCGGGACAGATGGCCAGCCAGGGCGCGATGAATTTCGTCTATTTCATCGGCGTGCTGTCGGCGGCGGTCGGGTTGCTTAATCTTTTCCCGATTCCGGTGCTGGATGGCGGCCACCTGGTTTTTTACGCCTACGAGGCGGTGACAGGCCGTCCGCCCAGCGAAAAGGCGCTGCGGGTGCTGATGACGGCGGGGCTGGTCCTGATCCTGTCGCTGATGGTCTTTGCGCTGACCAACGACATCTTCTGCCCCTGATCCCAACGGCGCGGCGATGCCATATCGCCGCCCAATTTGCGCCATAATCGCTTGTTAATCCTTGGGAAAGGTGAGGAACAAGAGAGGTGTTTCCATGCAGGCGATCCAGACAGGCGCACGGGGTTTGACGCTGCTTTTCCGGCTGAACTGGGACCGCATCCTTTTCGTCGGGACCATCTATATGTGCCTCATTATGGCGGCATTCTTCTACAGCTTGTGATCCCCCATAGGATCGAATTTCTAAAGCGCACCGGCTTCGGTGCGCTTTTGGCGTTTTGACAAGGGGCGTTAATGCCGATACTCAGGTGGTCAATTGTACCTCTGACCTGGGGATCATAATGATCAAGGCATTTGCTGCGCCGGGCCACCGCCCTGACATGACCGCTTCTTCGCTGCGCCGCATGTGCGGATTGCTTTTCCTAGTGATAGCAATGGCTTTCGCCGCGCTGCCCGACAGCGCGACGGCGCAAAGCTATCGTTTCAGCAATGTCAGAATCGAGGGAAACCAGCGGATCGAGCCGGCGACGATCCTGTCTTACGCGGGAATCGCCCGGGGCGAGACGGTTTCGGCTGGGCAGTTGAACGACGCCTACCAGCGTATTCTGGGCTCGGGCCTGTTTGAATCGGTCGAGATCGAGCCGCGCGGCAACACCCTGGTCATTTCGGTGACCGAATTCCCCACGATCAATCGCATCTCGTTCGAGGGCAACCGCCGGGTCGATGACGAGGTTCTGACATCGGTGGTCGAGTCGCGGCCGCGTCGCGTGTTCAGTGCCGCCGTCGCTGAACGCGACGCCACGCGCATCGCCGAGGCCTATAACAACCAGGGCCGCCTGGGCGCGCAGGTGACACCGCGCATCATCCGCCGCGGTGACAACCGCGTGGACCTGGTGTTCGAAATCTTCGAAGGCGGCCTGGTCGAGATCGAGCGCATCAGCTTTGTCGGCAACCAGGTCTATTCCGATCGTCGTCTGCGCCGCGTTCTGGAAAGCAAGCAGGCCGGCCTGTTGCGCACCTTCATCCGCAAGGACACCTTCGTTGCCGACCGTATCGAGTTCGACAAGCAGGTGTTGCGCGACTTTTACAACAGCCGCGGCTATGTCGATTTCCGCACCACGGGCGTGAACGCCGAGCTGACGCGCCAGCGCGATGGCTATTTCATCACCTTCAACGTCTACGAAGGACAGCAGTTCAAGTTCGGCGAGATCACGACCACGACCGAGCTGGCCGAGGTCGACCCCGATGAATTCCAGGATGCGCTGCGCGTGCGGCCCGGTGTCGTCTATTCGCCCAGCCTGGTGGAAAACTCGATCGCGCGGCTTGAGCGTCTGGCGATCCGCAAGGGCCTGGATTTCGTGCGGGTCGAGCCGCGCATCACCCGCAACGACCGCGACCTGACGCTGGACGTGGAATTCGCCGTGGTGCGCGGCCCGCGCATCTTTGTCGAACGCATCGACATCGAAGGCAACGCCACCACGCTGGACCGCGTCGTGCGCCGGCAGTTCCGTATTGTCGAAGGCGATCCGTTCAACCCGCGTGAAATCCGCGAAAGCGCCGAGCGCATCCGCGCTCTGGGCTTTTTCTCGAACGCCGAGGTGGATGCGCGCGAAGGCTCCAGCCCCGATCAGGTGGTCATCGACGTGAATGTCGAGGAACAGCCCACCGGCTCGCTGTCGCTGGGCGGGTCGTTCTCGACCAACTCGGGCTTTGCGCTGACCGCCTCGTTCAGCGAGGATAACTTCCTCGGGCGGGGGCAGCGCCTGTCCTTTTCGCTTTCGGGGGCCGAGGATAACAAGGTCTATCGCCTGCAATTCGCGGAACCGGCGCTGTTGGGCCGCGATCTCGAATTCTCGCTCGATCTGGGCTATATCGAGACGGACAATTTCGACGCCAGCTTTGACACGCAGCTGATCCGTTTCCGCCCCGGCCTGACCTTCCCGGTCAGCGAACGCGGCCGTCTCAACCTGTTCTACCAGGCCGAGAACATGGATATGCAGGCCGATTACGAAGACCTGGATCCCGGCTTTGACACCAGCGGCACGATCATCACGCAGGAATCGAACCTGGGCGCGCTGTGGACCAGTTCGGTCGGCTACAACTACACCTATGACAGCCGCGTGGGCGGGCTGAACCCGAACGCGGGCTACCGGTTGCAATTCGGGCAAGAATTCGCGGGCCTGGGCGGCGACAACAAGTTCATCCGCACCACGGCCAAGGCCACCGCGGAAACCAAGATCGCCAACGAAGAGGTAACGCTGCGCGCCTCGGTCGAGGCGGGAATGCTGAACTTCCGCGAAGGCACCAGCCGCATCACCGACCGCTTTACCATTGGCGGCTCGATCATGCGCGGCTTTGCCCCGGGCGGTATCGGCCCGCGCGAATACGACGACAGCGACCCGAACAACGTGATCAACGATGCGCTTGGCGGCAATATCTACGCCGTGGCCAAGTTCGAGGCGGAATTCCCGCTTGGCCTGCCCGAGGAATACGGCATTCGCGGCGGCGCGTTCTACGATGTCGGCTCGGTCTGGAACCTGGATGACGCCTTCACCAGCCCGAACGTGCTGTACGAAGACCGCTCGTGGCGCCATGTGATCGGCCTGTCGCTGTTCTGGGATACGCCCATCGGGCCGCTGCGCTTCAACTTCTCGAAGGCGTTGAAGAAAGAAGAGCGCGACGACGAGCAGAAATTCGACGTCACGATCTCGACCCGCTTCTGATGCGTCTATGGGCAGCCTGTCTGGCGGCCCTGCTGACGCTGGCCGCCCCGCTGACCGCGCAACCCCTCTCCGAGGGAGAGCCGGTCATTCGCAGCCCGATCCTGTCGATCAATTACGACAGGTTCTTTGCCGGGTCGGCGCTGGGTCGTCAGATGGTTGCCGATCTCGAGGCCGAGCGGATCATGCTCGAGGCCGATAACCGTCGTATCGAATCCGAGCTTGAAGCCGAAGAGGTCGACCTGACGGCAGCGCGCGACGAGATGCTGCCCGAGGATTTTCGTGCAGCGGCCAGCGCCTTTGACGAGAAGGTGCAGAAAATCCGCGCCGAGCGGCGGCAATTGGCGCTGGAGCTGACGCAGAAAAGCGATGCCCTGCGCCAGCAGTTCGACGAGGCGGCGCTGCCCGTGCTGACCCGCATCGTGCGCGAGGCAGGGGCGGTCGTCGTGGTCGATTCCCGCTCGGTCGTGCTGACGCTGGACGCCATCGACATCACGGACCTGGCGATCGCGCGGCTGGATGCGGCGCCGGTTTCGCAAACGCCGTCGACGCCACCGCAAGGCGGCGATGCGCCGCAACCGCCCGAGACACAGACGCCGGGCGAGGATGAGGGCGGAACCCGCCCCTGATCCCCCGCGCTTGCCCCGCCATTGCCGAGTTGCTAGGGACAAACGGCAGCCACCGCAAACCAAGGACACCACCATGAGTGACACGCTGAAAAGCGCCGATATCCAGCTGATCCAGCGAATCCTGCCGCATCGCTATCCGTTTCTTCTGGTCGATCGGGTGACCGATATCGACGGCACCAGCTGCGCCGTGGGCCTGAAGAACGTCACCATGAACGAGCCGCATTTCCAGGGGCATTTCCCGGGCACGCCCATCATGCCCGGCGTTACCATCGTCGAGGCGATGGCCCAGACGGCGGCCGTGATGGTCGGCGTGGCGATGGATCTGGCCGACAAGGATCTACTGATCTATTTCATGGGCATCGACGGCTGCAAATTCCGCCGCAAGGTGGTGCCGGGCGACCAGCTGCGGATGGAGTTGACCACCCTGCGCGGCAAACCCGGCGCAAAAGTGTGGAAGTTCAAGGGCGTGGCCACGGTGGATGGTGACATGGCCGCCGAGGCCGAGTTCACCGCGATGATGGACCTGCCGCAGGAGTAAACCCAGATGGCAACCGACATTCACCCATCGGCGATCATCGAGGACGGCGCGCAGCTGGGTCAGGGCGTGCGCGTCGGGCCGTTCTGCCATGTGGGGCCGGATGTGGTGCTGGGCGATGGCGTCGAGCTGAAAAGCCACGTGGTCGTGGGGGGGCGCACCAGCATCGGTGCCGAGACGGTTGTGTTTCCCTTCGCCGTCATTGGCGAGATCCCGCAGGATCTGAAATTCAAGGGCGAGGAAACGCGGCTTGAAATCGGCGCGCGCAACCGCATCCGCGAGCACGTGACCATGAACACCGGCACCGAAGGCGGCGGCGGCGTGACCCGCGTGGGCGATGACGGTCTGTTCATGGCCGGCTGCCACATCGCCCATGACGCACAGGTGGGCGACCGGGTGATCATCGTCAACAACTCGGCCATCGCGGGCCACTGCGTGATCGAGGATGACGTGATCGTTGGCGGCCTGTCGGGCGTGCATCAATGGGTGCGCATCGGGCGCGGTGCCATCATCGGCGCATTGTCGATGGTCACCAATGACGTGATCCCGCACGGCCTGGTGCAAGGCCCGCGCGGCGAATTGGACGGGCTGAACCTGGTGGGGCTGAAACGCCGTGGTGTGGCCCGCGCGGACATCACCGCGCTGCGCGCCGCGTTCCAGATGCTGGCGCAGGGCGAGGGCACGTTCCAGGAACGCGCGCACCGGCTGGGCGCGGAAACCGACAGCGATTACGTGCGCCAGATCGTCGATTTCGTCACCGCCGGCACCGACCGGCATTTCCTGACGCCGCGCTAGGCCATGCTGGCGCTGATCGCAGGGCGGGGCGGCTTGCCCGCGGCGGTGGCCGCGGCGCAAGAGGTGCCGCCACTGGTCTGCGCGCTGGAGGGGCAGCCGCCCGACACGCTGCCCGCCGATCTGACATTCCGGCTGGAAACGCTGGGCACGCTGCTGTTGCAGCTGGGGGAACGCGGCGTGACCGATGTGTGCCTGTGCGGCGCCATCGACCGGCCCGTGCTGGACCCCGCCGCGCTGGACGCGGAAACCGCGCCGCTGGTGCCGATCCTGCAACAGGCGCTGGGGCAGGGCGATGACGGCGCTTTGCGGGCGGTGATGCAGCTGTTCGAGAAAACCGGATTTACCATCCGCGCCGCGCACGAGCTGGCCCCCGGCCTGTTGCCCGATGCCGGCGTGCCGACCAAGCGCCAGCCGCAGCCGACCCACCGCGCCGATGTGGCGACCGCTTTGCAGGTTCTGGCCGAGCAGGGCCGCGCCGACCTGGGCCAGGCCTGCGTGATCAAGCGTGGCGAGGTTCTGGCGCGCGAGGGCGAGGCGGGCACCGATGTGATGCTGGCGGGCCTTGCCCTGCCGCGCGAGGACCGCGGCTGGGATGGTGACCCGGTCACCTGGAGCTTTGATCTGGCGGGTGACCTGATCGGCCAGGCCGCCGATTGGCTGTCGAACACGGTCGAGGATGCGCCCGACGCGCCCGGCGCGGGTGCGATCCTGTTCAAGGCGCCCAAGCCCGGGCAGGATCGCCGCGCCGACCTGCCCACCATCGGACCCGGCACCGCGATGCACGCGGCCGAGGCGGGGCTGGACGGTATCGTGATCGCGGCGGGCGGCGTGATCGTTCTGGACCGCGAGCAAGTGATCCAGATCTGCGACGCGATGGGCATGTTCCTGTGGGTGCGCTGAGGGTTTTCCTGATCGCGGGTGAGGCCTCGGGCGACCGGCTGGGTGCCGCGCTGATGGCGGGGCTGAAATCGCTGGCGCAGGTTGAATTCATGGGCGTCGGCGGCGCGCAGATGCAGGCCGAGGGGATGGACAGCCTGTTCCCGATGGAAGAGCTGTCGGTGATGGGGCTGGCGGAAATCCTGCCTAAATACCGGCACCTGAAACGCCGCATCGCGCAAACGGCGCGGGCGGTGCTGGACGCGAAACCCGACGTTCTGATCACCATCGACAGCCCCGATTTCTGCCTGCGGGTCGCGCGGCAGGTCAAGGCCGCCAGCGACATTCGCTGCGTGCATTACGTGGCGCCCACGGTCTGGGCCTGGCGGCCCGGTCGGGCGGAAAAGATGGCGCAGGTGATCGACCAGGTGCTGGCGCTGTTCCCGTTCGAGCCGCCTTATATGGAAGCCGCCGGGATGCGCTGCGATTTCGTCGGGCACCCGGTGGTGGCCGAGCCGGTGGCAAGCGATGACGCGGCACAGTCCTTTCGCGCGCGGCACGGGTTGGATGACGCGCCGCTGCTGCTGCTGCTGCCTGGCTCGCGCCGGGGCGAGGTAGGGCGGCTGATGCCGGTCTTTTCCGATGTCTGCGCGCGATTGCAGGCCGACCGGCCCGATCTGCGCGTGGTGATCCCGGCGGTGGCCCATGTGGCGCCGATGATCGACGAGGCGACAGAGGGCTGGCCGTCCGCGCCGCTGATACTGGACCCGCGCGGGGCCAATGCGGCCGGTTTCGCCGCGGAAAAGCGCGCGGCATTCCGGGCGGCGGACGTGGCGCTGGCGGCGTCGGGCACCGTGTCGCTGGAGCTGGCGGCCAGCGGCACGCCGATGGTCATCGCCTATGACATGAGCTGGCTCAGCCGGCAGATCATCGCGCGGATGCTGCTGGTGGATACGGTCACGCTGGTCAACCTTGTGTCGGAAACCCGCGCCGTGCCCGAGTTCATCGGTGCAGATTGCCGGGCCGATCGCATCGCGCCGGCGGTGGCGCAGGTGCTGGCCGCCCCAGACGCGCAACGCGCGGCGATGGAGCTGACGATGGAGCGCCTGGGCCGTGGCCAGGCGGCACCTGGGCTGCGCGCGGCAACGGCGGTTCTGTCGGGGCTGGGCCGCGCCTAGTTCGGGCGCAGGATGGCCATGATCCGCGGCATCGCCTGAGGCAGGGTTTCCTGCACCATCGACAGGACCAGCGGTTGCTGGCGTGCCATGATGTCGGGCAGCTTGCGCATGACCGAGCGCCCTTCGGGCGTCGCATAGAAATCGCGCAGGGCGACAATCTCTTCCATCGTCAGAAGATCGGCCATCAGCGTGTGTTGCTGGGCCATGATGTCCCGCATCCGATCGTCGAACAGCTCGGTGTATAGTTGTTGCAGCGCGTCTTTTTGCTCGTCCGACAAGGGGCCGCCCGCGATCTGCTGGAATTGCGGCAACGCCCCGCGCCACATCTGTTCGATGATGCGGGGCATGTCCATGTCCTGCATCGTGGCGTCGACATACTCTTGCGCCACTTTCAACCGCGCCTCGTAATCGGCGTCTTGTGCGCCAAGCGGCGTCGAGATCAGCGCGCAGGCAAGGGCCGCGGCAAAAAGCGGGCGGGGCAGGCGGGGCATGATGGCAAACCTTTCAACGTGAAACCGGCCACCAACTTAGGCCGCGGCCGGGCACAGTGGCAAGCCTAGGTGCCGCAAAAGGTTTGCTTGACCTCTTCATGCGGTTCGGGCGGTTGTTTCAGATCGGCATTGTCGGCGTGATCGTCGAAAGGGTGGACCAGCGCCTCGGTCAGCCGCTCGAAGGGGGCGAAATCGCCGCGCGTGGCGGCCTGGATCATCTGTTCGACCCGGTGATTGCGGGGGATGATCGCGGGGTTGGTGGCGCGCATCAGGGCCTGCGGATCATCCTCGGCTGTCAGCCGTTCCTGCCAGCGCGCGTGCCAGGCGTCGAAACCCGCCGGATCGGTGAACTGCGCGCGCGCCGTTCCGTCCAGCAGGCCGCGGAAGGTATTGGTGAAATCGGCACCGTGATCCTGCATCAGCTTCAGCAGATCCTCGATCAGCGCGGTGTCGCCGCCCTGATGCGTGGCCAGCCCCAGCTTGCGGCGAAAGCGCAGGCGCCGCTCGCCCTCGACCCGCGCGGGCATCGAATGGATCATCTGCGTGAACTGCTGCACCGCGGCGTCCTGGTCGGGCATCAGCGGCACCAAGGCCGAGGCCAGCTGCGCCAGGTTCCAGGCGATGATCTGCCCTTGCTGGTCATAGGCGTAGCGCCCGTAACGGTCGATCGAGGAATAGACCGTGACCGGGTGATAGGCATCCATGAAGGCCGCCGGCCCGTAATCGATGGTTTCGCCCGACAGCGTGGTGTTGTCGGTGTTCATCACGCCGTGGATGAACCCGATCGACAGCCAGTCGGCCACCAGAGCGGCCTGCGCGTCGATCACCGCGTCCAGCATCTCGGCTGGGTCGGCGGCATCGGGGTAATGGCGGTCGCGCGTATAGGCGTAAAGCGCCTTTAGCGCGTCCAGATCCCGGCGCGCGGCGAAAAATTCAAACGTGCCCACGCGAATGTGGCTGGCGGCCACGCGGGTCAGCACGGCGCCGGGCAGGGCGCCCTGTTCGCGGTAGACCGGATCGCCCGTGGCCACGGCGGCCAGCGCGCGGGTGGTGGGGATACCCAGGGCGTGCATCGCCTCGGACAGCACGTATTCGCGCAGGACAGGGCCCAGCCAGGCGCGCCCGTCGCCCATCCGCGAATAGGGCGTGCGCCCCGACCCCTTTAGCGCGATGTCGCGGCGGCGGCCGGCCTTGTCCACGACCTCGCCCAGCAGGATCGCGCGCCCGTCGCCCAGCTGCGGGGAAAACCCGCCGAACTGGTGCCCGGCATAGGCCTGCGCCAGCGGCATCGCGCCTTTCGGTGTCTCATTGCCCGAAAACACCCGCGCCAGCGTGTCGGGGTCGCCGCCGTCAATGCCCAGCTCGGCGGCCAGCGCCCCGTTGAACCGGATCAGGCGCGGGGTGCCGACGGGTTCGGGCGATTGCAGGGTAAAGAACCGCTCGGGCAAGGTAGCGTAAGAGTTGTCGAAGGGCACATGCAAGGTCATGGCTCATAGATAACCATGCCGCGCATCTTTACCAAGGCCGGTCTATCGCAAAACCCGGGTCATCAGGCTGTACTTGTCGCGCAGGCGGAACCCCGCACGGGTATAAAGCTTTTGCGCGCGGATGTTGTCGCGGTCGACCTCGAGCGACAGGCCGCACAGCCCATGTTCCGCCAGCGCGGGCACCAGGCCCAACAGCACCTCCATCCCCATACCGCGGCCGCGCACGGGCGGGCGAATCCAGAACTCATCGATCACGCCGTCGATCCCGCCCAGCTCGACCGAGTAGCCGAAGGATATGACGATATAGCCCACCGGGCTGCGGCGCGGACCGATCAGATAGGCCACGCCCAGCGGCGTGCCGTCCAGCAGGGGCGTCAGCGCGGCGGTCAGATGCGCCTCGTCGCTGTCGATGCCTTCATCGGCGTGATAGGCGGCGACCATCGGCAGCAGGCGGCCAAGGTCATCGGGGGTTGCGATGTGAAGCGCGGTCATAGCCGGGCCAGCCTTTCCGTCAGCAGGGCAAAGAACCCGTCGGCATCCAGGTCGCCCATGAACAGCGCGTTCGGCGCACGGCCCGACACGCCCCACCAATCGGCCACGGTCATGCCCATCGTCAGATCCGACTGGGTTTCGATTTCCACGTTGATATGGCGACCCGAGAACAGGTCGGGCCGGATCAAATAGGCGGTTACGCAAGGGTCATGCAGCGGCGCGCCTTCGGATCCGTATTTTTCCTTGTCGAAGCGTTCGAAAAAGTCGGTCATTTGCGCCACGGCAATGCCGACGGGCGTGCCGAGCGCGCGAAACGCGTCGTTGCGCGGCGCGGTCACCAGCGCCTTATGCGTCACGTCCAGCGGCATCACCACCAGCGGCGCGCCCGATTTGAACACGATGCGCGCGGCCTGCGGATCGACATA
>JAASTF010000401.1 GCA_021767525.1 Paracoccaceae bacterium | reverse complement strand
TCCTCCCCCCGAATGAAATGTCTGGACGCAGGTTTGACGCTTTGGCCCCGGAAATCAACCCGCGACAGCCAGCCGCTTGCCCGCGCGCCCCGAAAGCCTTAAACCCCTGACGCGCGACACAGGAAGGACACCCGGATGGCAGAGACGGCGCCAAGCGGCGAAAACGAGCGCGAAAAATCGCGGCGCATCGGTGCGCTGCGCGAGTTGTGGCCGTTCATGCGGCCTTATCGCCGGTTGATGGGCGCGGCCATCGCGGCGCTGGTTCTGACGGCCTGCGTGTCGCTGATCCTGCCGATGGCGGTGCGGCGCGTGGTCGACAATTTCGGCGCGCAGGACGGTGCGTTGCTGGATCGCTATTTCGCTGCGGCAATGGGCCTGGCGGGGCTGCTGGCCATCGGCACCGGGCTGCGCTATGCGCTGGTCACGCGGCTGGGCGAGCGGGTGGTGGCCGATATCCGCAAGGCGGTGTTCGACCGCGTTCTGGCGATGAGCCCGGCCTTTTTCGAGCGTATCATGACCGGCGAGGTTCTGAGCCGGATCACGACCGACACCACGCTGATCCTGTCGGTTCTGGGGTCGTCGATTTCCATTGCGCTGCGCAACATCCTGATCTTTATCGGCGGGCTGACGTTGATGCTGCTG
Source organism: Paracoccaceae bacterium (assembly GCA_021767525.1). GTDB lineage: Bacteria > Pseudomonadota > Alphaproteobacteria > Rhodobacterales > Rhodobacteraceae > Lutimaribacter. Next base: position 2,081 of record JAASTF010000401.1, on the reverse strand, counting down.
ACCTCGGCCAAGCTGACGGGGCTGGTTCTGTTGCTGGTGCCCATCGTGATCGTCCCTATCCTGACCATGGGGCGGCGGCTGCGCAAACTGAGCCGGGAAAACCAGGACTGGATCGCCAGCAGTTCCGGCAGCGCGTCCGAGGCATTGCTGAGCGTTCAGACGGTGCAGGCTTTTACGCACGAGGCCGTGACACGAGGCGCTTTTGCGGATGTGACCGAAAAAAGCTTTGATGCGGCGCGGCGGCGCATCACGACGCGGGCAATCATGACGGTGATCGTGATCTTTCTGGTCTTTTCGGGTATTGTCGGCGTGCTGTGGATCGGCGCCAATGACGTGCGCGCAGGCGATATGAGCGCGGGCGCGCTGGTGCAGTTCGTGATCTATTCGGTAATGGTGGCTGGCGGTGTCGCGGCTTTGTCGGAAATCTGGGGCGAGTTGCAGCGCGCAGCCGGGGCGACCGAACGCCTGGTCGAGCTTTTGCAGACCGAGGACGCGGTACGAGACCCGGACAGTCCGCTGCCAGCGCCCGCACATGTTCGCGGCGAGATCGCGTTCGAAGGCGTTTCGTTCCAATATCCGGCGCGGCCCGATATTCCGGCGCTGGATGGGGTCGATCTGACCATTCGCCCGGGGGAAACAGTGGCACTTGTGGGGCCATCCGGCGCGGGCAAGACCACTGTGATCCAGCTGATCCAGCGGTTCTACGACCCCCAGTCGGGGCGGATCACGCTGGACGGTGTGGCACTGCCGGACATGGCACGCGCCGATTTCCGCCGTCATCTGGCGCTGGTGCCGCAAGACCCGGTGATTTTCGCCACCACCGCGCGGGAAAACATCCGCTTTGGCCGCCCCGAGGCCAGCGATGCCGAGGTCGAGGCCGCGGCCAAGGCCGCCGCCGCGCATGAGTTCATCGTGGCGTTGCCAGAAGGCTATGACAGCCAGGTGGGCGAGCGCGGTGTGATGCTGTCGGGTGGGCAAAAGCAACGCATCGCCATCGCCCGCGCCATTCTGCGCGACGCGCCCGTGCTGCTGCTGGACGAGGCGACCAGCGCGCTGGATGCCGAAAGCGAACGCGCGGTGCAGCAGGCGGTGGATCACCTGGCCAAGGGGCGCACCACGATCATCGTGGCGCACCGGCTGGCGACGGTGAAAAAGGCCGACCGCATCATCGTGATGGAGGCGGGCCGCGTCGTGGCCCAGGGCACCCATGACGAGCTGGTTGCGCAGGGCGGGCTTTACGCCCGGCTGGCGCGGCTGCAATTCACCGACGGGCAGGCGGCCTGAGCGGCAACGGCCCCGCCCGGGGCCGTGATGCGCGCCCGCGCGGGCGCTTCTTCCCCGCTTACAGGCTGGCGACAGCCTTGGCCAATACCTGCATTCCGGTGACCAGGTCGGCCTCGTCCGTGTCTTCGGCGAAATCGTGGCTGATGCCGTCGATCGACGGCACGAACAGCATCGCCGCCGGCATCAGTTTCGCCACGTTGGCGGCATCGTGCAGCGCGCCCGATTGCATCCGGCGCCAGCGCCCGGGGCAGATGGTTTCGGCCGCATCGGCCAGCGCCTGTTGCAGGTGCGGGGCCATATCGGTGGGTTCCAGCCCCAGCATCGTGCCGAAGGATACCTCCATGTTGCGCGCCTGCGCGATTTCGGCCGCGGTGTCGCGGATGATCGTCTCCATCCGGCGCAGGCGGTCGGCATCGCCGTCGCGCCATTGCATCGAAAAGGTGCAGCGCCCGGGCACGATGGAATGGGCGTTCGGGTGCACCTCGATATGGCCGTTGGTCCAGACGGTTTGCGGGGTGACGACGTTTTGAAAGCGGTCGTTCAGCGTGCTGACGAAGGCCACCATCGCCTGCACCGCATCCTGGCGGCGATGCATCGGCGTGGTGCCCGCATGGTTCTGCGCGCCCTCGAAAGTGATGCGCATGTCGCGGATGCCAACGATATCGGTGACGATGCCCACGGCCTCGCCCGCCTCGTACAGCCAGGGGCCCTGTTCGATATGCACCTCGACGAAACCGGTGAATTGGGCGGGGTCGACAAAGCCTTGCGCCAGGTGGCTCATGGCGCTGCGTGCCTCG
>JAASTF010000077.1 GCA_021767525.1 Paracoccaceae bacterium | reverse complement strand
GTCGATCTGTTCCAAAGCGGGAGGCGCAAAGTTCAGAGCACCGTGAGCATGGAAAGCGACCACGATGCCAAACCGGAATTTGAATTAAAACTACCACGACGCAAGCTGCATGCGCGGGCAAAGCTCATCGAAAACGAACTGGTGGTTTTGGCTGGGTCCGTTGTTAGCCCCGAATGGGTCGGAGATCGTAAATACGACACGCACTATTGGAAGCTTCATGATGAACTCCGTGACCGCGGAGTCATCGCGGTAAATGGAGAAACCGGAACTCTGGTAGAAGACTTTGCTTTCTCCAGCCCGTCGGCGGCGGCGGCTGTTGTTGCGGGCAGGTCTTCAAACGGCCGCAGAGACTGGAAACTTCCCGATGGCCGAACCTATGCCGACTGGGAAGAGGACCAATTGGATAAAGTCGCCACGGAGAACATGGAATGATCACCGTAAACGAGGCGCTTGATCACCTCTTCGCGCTGGCGCCTGCGCCGGTGCCCGAAACCGTGCCGCTGTTGCAGGCGCTCGGGCGGGTGATGATCGAGGATGCGGTGGCCACCCGCAGCCAGCCGCCCTTTGCCGCCTCGGCGATGGATGGCTATGGCGTGGCAGCCGGCGCGGCGACACAAGGCGCCACCTTTGAGGTGATCGGCGAGGCGGCGGCAGGCCACGGGTTTCCCGGCACCGTCGGCCCGGGGCAAGCGGTGCGCATTTTCACCGGCGCACCGGTGCCCGAGGGCGTCGGCCACGTTGTTCTGCAAGAGGATTGCACGGCCGAGGGCACCCGCGTAACCATCACCGGTACGCCCGGCGACGGCACCAATATCCGCCCCGCGGGCGGCGATTTCAAAACCGGCGACCGGCTGGCAGCGCCGCGCCGTCTGACGCCAGCGGACATGGCGCTGCTGGCCTCGATGAACGTGGCCGAGGTGCCGGTGGCGCGCAAACCCGTGGTCGCGCTGATCTCGACCGGCGATGAGCTGGTGATGCCCGGCGAGCTGCCCGGCCCCGACCAGATAATCGCCTCGAACACCTTTGGGCTTTACGCCTTGATCGAACAGGCGGGCGCCCATCCGCGGCTTTTGCCCATCGCACGCGACAATCCCGCCTCGCTTCATACCGCGTTCGACATGGCGCAGGGCGCCGATGTGGTGGTGACGATCGGCGGCGCCTCGGTCGGCGATCACGACATCGTTGCCCGCGTGGCCGAAGAAACGGGGATGGAGCGCGCCTTTTACAAGATCGCCATGCGACCCGGCAAACCGTTGATGGCGGGCCGCATGGGCGATGCGGTGATGCTGGGCCTGCCCGGCAACCCGGTTTCCGCGATGGTCTGCGGGCATTTGTTCCTGCTGCCACTGTTGCGCGCGATGATGGGCCTGCCCAAGGGCCCTGCCCCGCGCGCCCAGGCGCTGTTGGGCGCCGATGTCGATGGCAACGGCCCGCGCGAGCATTACATGCGCGCCCGCCTGCACGGAGGCACGATCACCCCGTTCGACCGTCAGGACAGTTCGCTTTTGTCGATCCTGTCCGACGCCAACGCCCTGTTGATCCGCCCCATCGGGGACGGGCCGCGCAAGGCGGGCGAAACCGTGGATTACGTGCCCCTTTTCACGCAGAGTTGACACAAAACGAGAACATGCGTAGAACAAAACAAAACGCATGGAGGCGGAGGGCAACCGCGTATGTTGACGAAAAAACAACTCGACCTGCTGAATTTCATTCATAAACGGGTGCAGCGCGATGGCGTGCCCCCCAGCTTCGACGAGATGAAAGAAGCGCTGGATCTGCGCTCGAAATCGGGCATTCACCGGCTGATCACGGCGCTTGAGGAACGCGGATTCATCCGCCGTCTGGCGCATCGCGCCCGCGCCATCGAGGTGGTGAAACTGCCCGAGGCATTGGATGGCGCCAGCGAGGGCCCGGCCCTTTCGGTGATCGACGGTGACCGCCCCGACAGCCGCCCCGCCGCGGCGATGCCGGTCGAGGCGGTTCATGCGCTGGAATTGCCCGTGATGGGCCGCATCGCCGCCGGTGTCCCGATCGAGGCGATTGCCCAGGTGTCGCACCATGTCGCGGTGCCGGGCAGCATGGTGTCCGGCAAGGGCGATCATTACGCGCTTGAGGTCAAGGGAGATTCAATGATCGACGCGGGCATCAACAACGGCGACATCGTCATCATCCGCGAAACCAACGTGGCCGATAACGGCGATATCGTCGTGGCCCTTGTCGAAGATCAGGAAGCGACGCTGAAACGTTTTTATCGCCGGGGCGAGTCCATCGCTCTTGAGGCGGCAAACCCCGCCTATGAAACGCGGGTGCTGCCATCGGACAAGGTCAAGGTGCAGGGCCGGTTGGTCGGCTTGATCCGCAGTTACTGACGCGCCAGACGACGGGGCGGCGCGGGCTTCGCGCCGCCGTTCCACAGACGCTCCCCCGACAGGTCTTTCGCACTGACGATGCGCAGCCCGCCCGGCGCGTCGGGCCAGATGGCCAAGGCACCGCTGTCGCGCAGGGTACGCGGCCCCAAGACGCGGCAGGGCAAGGCTGGTGTATCGGGCACATTCGTCACCACCCAATCCCGATCCGTGCAGTTTTGCGCCGAAATCGCGCGCTTTCCCTTGGCCGCATATAGCGTGGCATCCCCAAGCACGATTGGCCCTGGCCACAACGCGGCGGCCCCTTCCTGCGAAGATGCGCTGCCATCGTTTTCCAGCCAGACCGAAGCGATGAACCCCGCGCCCCGCGCGGCACTGAGCGCACGGCCTTCGGGCGTCATGACACCGACCAACCCACCGCTTTCGGCAATCAGGATCGGCGGGCGTTCCGTCTGGGCCCACAACGCAAAGCTGACCGCCACGGGGGCCAGCCCCAACAGGCGCGCGCGCCCTTGCCACAGGATCAGCCACAGGAACCCCAACGCCATCACCGGCAGCACCGCGCCATCGGGCGCCACCACGCCGCCCGTCGCACCGGGCCGGTCCGCCACCCAATGGGCCACGAACAGCACCCAGGCCAGCCCCTGCCCCATCACCCACAGCGCGATGCCCTCTACCCCGAAGGGCATCAGCAGCCCCGCGACCACCGCCGCGGGCATCACCAGGACGCCCATCAACGGCACCGACAACAGGTTGGCCGGCAACCCGTAATGGGCCATCTGGTTGAAATGCGCAGCCCCCACCGGCGCGGTCGCCGCACCGGCCACGGCGGACGAGATCACGACCGCCGCAACCGGCCGCAACCAGGCGGGGCCGGGCTTCCACTCCTGGTCGCGGATCACCCCGAACACCGCCACCAGCGCGGTGGTCGCGGCAAAGCTCATTTGGAAACCGGGGCTGAGCAGTGCCTCGGGGCGCAGCAGCAGAACGATCACCGCCGCCACGGCCACGGCGCGCAACGACAGAGCGCGGCGGTTCAGCATGACCGCCACCAGCATGACGGCCACCATGATAAAGGCGCGCTCGGTCGCGACATTTCCGCCGGCCAGCGCCAGGTATCCGGCCGCCACGATCAGCGCCAGCACCGCCGACAATTTCTTGGCCGGCCAGCGCAATCCAAGCCGCGGGACGGCGGCAAAGCCCAGGCGAAATGAGGCAAAGACAAACCCCGCCAACAGCCCCATATGCAGCCCCGAGATCGCCAGAAGATGCGCCAGGTTGGAATCGCGCAGCGCCTGTAGCGTGTCCTGGCTGATGCCCGCGCGGTCGCCGGTCATGATCGCCGCGGCAAAGGCCCCCCGCTCGCCCGGCAGCGCGGCCTGCACGCGTTGCGAAATGGCGCGCCGGATGGAGGCGACCACCGCACCGTCGCGCGTCGTGCTGGCCAACACGACGGGCGTGCGCGTGTACCCGACGGCTCCCAGCTGCAGAAACCACGAGTGACGCTGAAAATCGAAGCCGCCCGGCTCGACCGGGCCGCCGGGGGGTGACAGGTGGGCCGTCATCATCACAAGGCGACCGGGATCGAGCCGGGCAAACCCCTGCTCGCCATGCAGCGCCACGCGCACGCGCGCAGGCGTTCGATGCGCGGCTACGTCATCCAGGCGAACGCGGTCCAGCGTCAGGCGGATCGCGTCCGAAGCCGAGCGGTCCAGCCCGACGATCCGCCCCTCGACCGGCCCGTAATAGCGGAAATCCAGCACCGGTGCCGCCTGCATGTGCGCCCGCGCGCCCGCCAGCACCATGCCGGCCGGCACCAAAGCGCACAGCCAAAGAACCGGCCCCAACGCGACGCCCGCCCGCCAGGCCAGCGCCCCGAAGAACAGCGCCAGTCCCCCGAGCATCAGGTAATGCGGCAGCGCGGGTTCCCACCGCAGCTGGAAATACAGGCCGATGCCACAGCCAAGTGCCACCGGCACCCAGGGAAACAGGTGCCCCCGCTGGGCCGCCAGCATTGCCCACAGCCCGGTTAAAATGTGCATCCTTGCCCCCCGCATCCTGCATCGGTAGACAGGCGCAAACACTATCTTCAACATGCTTACCGAAAGGTTAATCGCCCCGATGACCGACCAAGTCGTGACCCGTTTCGCGCCCTCGCCCACCGGCTTTCTGCATATCGGCGGCGCGCGCACGGCGCTGTTCAACTGGCTTTACGCCCGCGGTCGCGGCGGCAAGTTCCTGCTGCGGATCGAGGATACCGACCGCGCGCGCTCGACCGACGCGGCGACGCAGGCGATCCTGGATGGCATGGCATGGCTGGGCCTGGATCACGACGGAGAGGTGATCAGCCAGGCCGCCCGCGCCGACCGCCACGCCGAGGTGGCCCGCCAGTTGCTGGACGAGGGCAAGGCCTACAAGTGCTTTTCCACGCAGGAAGAAATCCAGGAATTCCGCGATGCCGCCCGTGCCGAGGGCCGCTCGACCCTGTTTCAAAGCCCCTGGCGCGACGCCGATTCGTCAACGCACCCTGACGCGCCCTATGTCATTCGCATCAAGGCGCCGCGCGACGGCCAGACCGTGATCCGCGACCGCGTACAGGGCGACGTGACCATCGGCAACGACCAGTTGGACGATATGGTTCTGTTGCGCAGCGACGGCACGCCCGTCTACATGCTGGCCGTGGTGGTCGATGACCACGACATGGGCGTGACCCACGTGATCCGCGGCGACGACCACCTGAACAATGCCGCACGGCAGATGCTGATCTATGACGCGATGGGCTGGGACATGCCCGTATGGGCGCATATCCCCCTGATCCACGGGCCCGATGGCAAGAAACTGTCGAAACGCCACGGTGCGCTGGGTGTCGATGAGTATCAGAAAATGGGGTACCCGGCGGCCGGCATGCGCAATTACCTGGCGCGGCTGGGGTGGAGCCACGGCGACGATGAATTCTTTACCGACGCGCAGGCGAAAGAGTGGTTCGACCTGGACGGCATCGGCAAATCGCCGGCGCGGTTCGATTTCAAGAAGCTGGAAAACCTGTGCGGCCAGCACATCGCTGCCGCGGACGATGCTGCGTTGCTGCACGAATTGCAGGCATTCCTTCGGGTCACCGAACAAAATCCGTTGCCGGCCGACAAGGCCACCCTGGTCGAGGCCGCGATGTATTGCCTGAAAGACCGCGCCAAGACCTTCCCGGAACTCATTGAAAAAGCAGAGTTTGCCCTGGCCGACCGCCCGATTCACCCGGATGACAAGGCCGCCAAGGCGCTTGACGATGTATCCCGTGGTATACTGAAGGAATTGACGCCGCATCTGCAAAATGCTAGCTGGACGCGAGACGCGCTTGAGGCCGTCGCGACGGAGTTTTCCGAGGCTCGGGGCATGAAATTCGGCAAGCTTGCCGGGCCCTTGCGGGCCGCGCTTGCCGGCCGATCCGCGACACCGAGCGTCTTTGACATGATGTTGGTTCTGGGGCGTGACGAAACCGTTGCCCGCATTGCCGACGCCGCGGGCTGAACAGGTTTACCGATTGTTTAGCCGACCGGAATACCACAGCCCGGCACGCCCGTGCCCGCGGCCCTTGATGAAGGAAAACAGGCCATGACAGACCCCGCCAAGACCGCAACGCTTTCTTTCGACGGGAAAAGCTTTGAGCTGCCGATGTACAGCCCGACAGCCGGCCCCGACGTGGTCGATATCCGCAAGCTTTATGCCGATGCCGGCGTGTTCACCTATGACCCCGGCTTTACCTCGACCGCCAGCTGCGACAGCACGATCACCTATATCGATGGCGGCGAGGGCGTGCTGCTGCACCGCGGCTATCCGATCGACCAATTGGCCAGCAAATCGCATTACCTCGAGGTCTGCTATCTGCTGCTTTATGGCGAGCTGCCGACCGCGGCCCAGCTTGAGGATTTCGAGACGCGCGTGACGCGGCACACCATGATCCACGAGCAGATGCACAACTTCTTCCGCGGGTTCCGGCGCGATGCGCACCCGATGGCGACGATGGTGGGTGTCGTGGGCGCGATGTCGGCGTTCTACCACGACTCGACCGACATCAACGATCCCTGGCAGCGCGAGGTCGCCTCGATCCGCCTGATCGCCAAGATGCCCACAATCGCGGCGATGGCCTACAAGTACTCGATCGGCCAGCCCTTCAACTATCCGCGCAACGACCTGGATTACGCGGCCAACTTCTTGCATATGTGCTTTGCCGTGCCGGCCGAGAAATACGAGGTCAACCCGATCCTCAGCCGCGCGATGGACCGCATTTTCATCCTGCACGCCGATCACGAGCAGAATGCCAGCACCTCGACCGTGCGCCTAGCCTCGTCCTCGGGGGCGAACCCGTTCGCCTGTATCGCGGCCGGCATCGCCTGTCTTTGGGGGCCCGCGCATGGCGGCGCCAACCAGGCCTGCCTGGAAATGCTGAAGGAAATCGGCAGCGTCGACCGTATCCCGGAATATATCGAACGCGCCAAAGACAAGAACGACCCGTTCCGCCTGATGGGCTTTGGCCACCGCGTCTACAAGAACTTCGATCCGCGCGCCAAGGTGATGAAGCAATCCGCCGACGAGGTTCTTGATCTGCTGGGCGTGGATAACAACCCGCTGCTGCAAGTCGCCAAAGAGCTTGAGCGGATCGCGCTGCAGGACGAATATTTTGCCGACAAGAAACTGTTCCCGAATGTCGATTTCTATTCGGGCATCATTCTTGAGGCGATGGGTTTCCCCACGTCGATGTTCACGCCGATTTTCGCGCTGTCGCGCACCGTCGGCTGGATCAGCCAGTGGAAGGAAATGATCGGCGATCCGCAGATGAAGATCGGCCGCCCGCGCCAGCTTTACCTGGGTGAAACCCAGCGCGATTACGTGAACGTCGAAGACCGCTGAACGCGGCCAAGTGAACCAGTCCAAGGGCGCCCTGACCGGGCGCCCTTTTTCGTGCAACCCACCATTAACCATCTCAATTTTAATCATTAATTCCGATTGCCCTGCCGCTTTGGAAAGCCGGGGTTAAGCCGGTCGCGCGACGATGCCTTTGCAACGATGGAGGCACGGATGATCGCAGCGGTTTTGATGGCAATGGGTCTTTTGCTTGGGCTTGGCGGGTTCAGTGCGGGCGATGATGGCGGCAGCGCGGCGGGCAGCGACGACCCCGAGGCGCTGAAAGGCGGCGACGGCGACGACACGATCGACGGCGGCGGTGGCTCGGACCTGTTGGTGGGATATGGTGGCGACGATGTGCTTTCGGGCGATCCGGGCAATGACTGGATATTTGGGCTGGACGGTGCCGACACGATTTCCGGCGGGGCCGGCAATGACGTGATCTCGGGCGGGACGGGCAGCGACACGATCCAGGGCGGCGACGGCGATGACTTTGTCGAATCCGCCGAAATCCTGGACGATGCGGCGCTGCGCGACTCGGTTGCTGATGCGCAGGATTTCGGCGACATCGCCTTTCTTTACGATTTCGACACTGTGGCACCGGCGGCCGACACGATCGAATTGGGCGATGGCGACGACACTGTGGTGGCCGGAGGGGCCGACACGATCACCACCGGCGACGGCGCGGACGAGGTCGCCCTGGGCGATTGGGCGCGCGGACAGGCGCCGGTCGTGATCACCGATTACGACCCCGAACAGGACGTGATCACCTATGCCTACGAAAGCAGCCGCGCGGCCCCGGTATTCGAAACCTTCGTCAACCCGATCAGCGGCGATGCCGAGCTGATTGCCGATGGCGAAATCTTTGCCGTGATCCGCAACGCCGGCGCCGATTTCCAACCAGTCGAGATCTTGCGCCGCAGCTACGCCGCCTGACTGGTGACCCGGCCGCATGATTCCTTCGGCCGGGTGCACTTTGTTTCCGAAACCAAAACGTCCCTCACCAAATGCGCGGATTGTTCTTTCATCTCTGCCAATTAACCAATTCAACCCCTCTGAAAGCAGTAGGAAAGAAGGCAAATCTGTGGTCTTTTTGAACATATTTTTGCCGCTTTTCCATAATCCTGGGGGGATTCAAAATGGAAATCATACTTCTCAGCCTGCTGGGCATCGGCGCGGGTGCCGCCCTGCTGATCGAGCTTTTCAGCGACGATGAAGACACCGACACACCCGATACCCCAGGCGGCGGCGACGACACGCCTACCGATGGCAATGACCTGCTGAACGGCACCGAGGGCGACGACCGCATCGCAGCCGACGCGGGCGATGACGTGGTGAACGGGTTGTCGGGCGATGACACGCTTTTGGGCGAAGATGGCAACGATGCGCTGAACGGCGGCGAGGGCAACGACTCGCTCGACGGGGCGGCGGGCAGCGACACGCTGTCGGGCGGCGGGGGCGATGATGTGACCTTTGGCCGGACGGGCAACGACCTGATCCAGGGCGGCGATGGCAATGACGAGCTGTGGGGCGCGCAAGACGAAGACCTGCTGATCGGCGACCTTGGCGCCGATACCATGATCGGCGGTGTGGGCGACGATGTACTGGTCGGCGTGGTCCTTTCGGAAACCACCGCCGATGACGACGAAACCGACGGCGACGACACGGTGACCCCCGGCGACGACGATGTGACAGCCCCCGGCGATGATACCGCCCAGGTCACCATCGGCGCCGACCTCGACGAAGGCGACGTGATGCAGGGTGGGTTCGGCGACGATACGCTGGTGATCGGCAACAGCGACGTTGCCACCGGCGACGAGGGCGATGACGAATTCCTGATCGGCGACTGGATCACCGAGGGCAACCCCGCCACGATCACCGACTACACCCCGGGCGAGGACGTGATCGCGCTTGGCTATGACGATACGCTGGAAACCACCGAAGTCACCGTTGACGAAAATGACGACGGCGACGCGGTGATCAGCTTCAACGGCCAGGTTCTGGCCATCGCCACCGGCGCTGGCGGCGATTTGACGGCCGATGATATCGTCCTGGTCGCGCAGGATCGCACCCCCGACCCCGAGCCGACACCGAATGACGACGATCAATTCACCCTCGGCACGGACGAGGATGATACGATCAGCGGCGGCGCCGGCAGCGATACGATCAACGCGGCGGACGGCGATGACGCCGTCTGGGGCGGATCGGGAGACGACACGATCTTTGGCCGCGAAGGCGACGACGTGCTGACCGGCGCGCTGAACGGCGACCGCGTCTTTGGCGCAGGCGGCAACGACACCGTATCGGGCCTGTGGGGCGACGACTGGCTGCGCGGCGGTGGCGATGACGACCTGATGATCGACACCCGGGGCGCCGACACCATCTTTGGCGACGGCGGCAACGACACGATTATCGCCAGCGGCGTGTTCGACGAAGCCGAATACCTGACCGTGCTGATCGACCAGCCCGAGGGCGCCACCCTGCCCGAGCCCGATTTCTCGGCTGACGAGGATACGCGCGGCGACGTGATCAACGCGGGCAGCGGCGATGACGTGGTGTATTTCGGCCGCGACGACAGCGTGACGGGCGGCGGCGGCGCGGATCAGATGATCGGCGGCGACTGGATCGATGCACCGGGCGCGGTGATCACCGATTTCAACGCGGGTCAGGATGTGCTGGTCTACTCGGCTGCGTTCGGCAGCAGCCCGGCTGTCACCGTCACCTATACCGAGGGCGCGACCGCCGATGCCGGCGATGCCATCGTCAGCGTCGATGGCGCCGAGATCATGGTGGTCGCGGGCGTGGGCACGGGCTTTACTGCGGCGGATGTGCAGGTGGTTCTGCGCAGCTGACTTGCGCCGTTCATCGCATGAGAAAGGGCGCCCTGCGGGGCGCCCTTTCGCGCTTCGGTGCTGCGGTGGTCAGCGGCCTTCGAAATGCGGTTTCCGCTTTTCCAGAAAGGCCACGACACCCTCTTGGAAATCGCGGCTTTGCCCGGCCTTGCCCTGCAAGCGCCCTTCAAGGTCAAGCTGCTGTTCCAGCGTGTTGTCCCAAGACTGGCGGATCGCCTGCTTGACCTGCTGATAGGCCGCCGTCGGCCCGGCGGCCAGGTGCGCCGCCCGCGCGCGCCAGGTGTCTTCGAAGGCATCGTCCGGCACCGTCTCCCAGATCAGGCCCCAATCGTCTGCCTGCCGCGCGCTGATCTTGTCGGCGAACAGAGCGGCGCCCATCGCCTTGGCCATGCCCATGCCGCGCGTCATCCAATAGGTGCCGCCCGCGTCGGGGATCAGACCGATCCGGGTGAAGGCCTGCAGAAAATAGGCGCTTTCGCAGGCGATCACCACATCGGCCGCCAGCGCCAGGTTGGCCCCCGCCCCCGCCGCCGCACCGTTCACGGCACAGATCGTCGGGATCGGGCAATCGTAGATCGCGCGCAGCATCGGCCCGTATTCATCGCGCAACGTCCGCTCCATATCCAGCGTGGCGGCGTTGGCGGTATCCGACAGATCCTGCCCCGAGCAAAACGCCCGGCCCGTGCCACGCAGCACCATAACCCGCGCATCGTTCGGGGCCTGGCGCGCGGCATCGGCGATCTCGGCCCGCATCTGAGCGTTCAGCGCGTTCATCTTGTCCGCGCGATTCAGGGTGATGACCGCGATATCGTCGGCCACTTCGTAGGTGATGGTTTGATACACCATAAGCGGGCCCTCCCTCTTGTCTGCTTCGGTGCGACCTTACCCGACCGCGCCGCAGGCAAAAGAGGAACTGCGCGTCACTTGCCCAGAATGTTCCGAAGGCGGGCCTTTTCCTCGTCGCTCAATCCGGCGGTTTCCGCGGGCTCTGGCGCAGTTTCGCGGCGGCGCAGATAGACCAACCCGATGATCAACGCCAGGACCAGCATGATCGGCCCAGCCGCCCAAAGCAGCCAGTTGGACCCGGTCGCGCGCGGTTGCAGCAGCACGTATTCGCCGTAGCGATCGACGACGTAATCGATTACCTCGTCATCGCTGTCGCCCGCGACCAGCCGTTCGCGCACCAGCAGGCGCAGGTCGCGCGCCAGCGTCGCATTCGACTCGTCGATGCTTTCATTGCGGCAAACCAGGCAGCGCAGCCCCTTGGAAAGCTCGCGCGCCCGCTCTTCCAG
>JAASTF010000400.1 GCA_021767525.1 Paracoccaceae bacterium | reverse complement strand
GTTGACGGCGGCCTGGTCGGCGGCCTTTTCATCGCCCCGGCCCACAAGGGCGGCGCTGGCGATGGCGGCCTGCTCGGCCACGCGCGCGAGGCCCAGCGAAAGCATACGGTCGTGGAATTCGGCACTGTCGGTCATCTGAAATCTCCTTGTTGCGCCCGGTTTAGACGCTTTCAATCCGCAAAGCCACGGGGGCGTCGACCACGACCCCGGTGCTGTCCATCGCGTCCAGCGCCTGGTTCAGCGCCGCGCGGGTTGTCTTGTGCGTGACGATCAGAACCGGGGCCTGGTCGTCGGTGTGGTCATATTGCCGCATTCGGTGGATCGAGATGCCGGCCTCGCCCAGAACGGTGGCGATCTTGGCCAGCGCACCCGGCTTGTCGTGCAGCGCCATGCGCAGGTAGTAGGGCGCAGGCGTGGCCGATTGCGCGCGCGGTGCTGTGGCCAGCGTGTCTGCAGGCTGGCCAAAGACCGGCAGGCGCAGGCCACGCGCGATGTCGCATACATCGCCCATCACCGCGCTGGCGGTGGGGCCTTCGCCCGCACCCGCGCCGCGCAGCACGATCTGTCCCACGTCCGAGCCTTCGACCACCACCATGTTGGTGCCGCCCTCAAGCTGGCCCAGTGGCGAGGCGGCGGGCACCAGGCAGGGCGCCATGCGTTGCTCCAGCCCGCGGCCCGTCATCTGGGCCACGCCCAGCAGCTTGATCCGATAGCCCATGTCGGCGGCGTGGCGGATATCCTCGATCTTGACGCAGCCGATGCCCTCGATCTCGACCCCGTCGAAATCGACGCGGGTGCCAAAGGCCAGCGCCGACAGGATCGCCAGCTTGTGCGCGGCGTCGATGCCGCCCACGTCAAGTTCGGGGTCGGCTTCGAGGTAGCCCAGGGCGTTGGCCTCGTCGAACACCTCTTCATAGGTCAGCCCGGCGCTTTCCATCCGGGTCAGGATGTAATTGCAGCTGCCGTTCATCACGCCCATGACGCGGGTTATATCATTGCCGGCCAGACCTTCGCCAAGCGACTTGATGATCGGGATGCCGCCCGCTACGGCCGCTTCGTAGCGCAGGGCGCGGTCATTTGCCTCGGCCAATCCGGCAAGCAACTGGCCGTGAATGGCCAGCATCGCCTTGTTGGCGGTGACCACGTGCTTGCCCGCGGCCAGCGCCGCCTCGGTCGCGGCCTTGGCGGGGCCGTCGCTGCCGCCCATGAGCTCGACAAACACATCCACATCGTCGCGGGTGGCCAGCGCGACGGGATCATCCTCCCAGGCGTAGGCGCCGATATTCACGCCGCGATCCTTGTCACGGGTGCGGGCAGACACGGCGCTGATGGTGATTTCTCGACCGCATCGGTTCTGCAGCAGTGTCGCCTGTTGCCGGATGATCTTGACCACACCGACACCGACGGTGCCCAGACCGGCAATGCCAAGACGCAAGGGGGTGCTCATCGGGGCCTCCGTCGGTTCTTGTCTTTTCGGATCAGGGGCGATGTATCGGGATTGTGTGAGCCATGCAACGCGGCAAATGTCTTTTTGCGCGGCACCGGGCGCAGGGCGCGGTCAGCGGGCCACACCGGCATCCATACGGTCACGGGTTTGCCCATCCACGACCGTGCGCCGCAAGCGATCGGCGCGGGCGCGCAGCGCGGCAACGCGTGCCGCGAGCGCGTCGGTGCTTTCCTCGGTGATGCGCGGCTCATCCGCTCTGGCAAGCAAGGGCTCAAGCGGAACAAGTGCCGGGTAGGGCGCGCGCGGATCGATATCGTTGGTCTGGGTGTCGACCTCGGGAAATTGCGTGCAGGCAGCCAGCAGGACGACCGAGAAAAGTGAGCGTGAGCGGAGCGACAACAGGGGCCTCTTGTACAGCGTGCCACAGTCTTGCCCCGGACGCGCGGACAAGGCAAGGCGGGGCTTTTTTCTGAACGCGTGTTCAGTTAATCTGCACGTATGGCACGAACGGCAGGCTCTCATTCCGAAATCACCGGCCCCAGGGTGCAAGAGGCGGCGCTCAGGCTTTTTGCAAGGCAGGGCTATGCGGCAGTCTCGATGCGTCAGATCGCGGCCGAGGTCGGCGTGCAGGCCGGGGCGCTTTACAATTACACCCCGGACAAGCAGACGCTTCTTTTCGACCTGATGCGTGGCCACATGGACGCGCTGCTGGCCGAGCGTGCGCAGCGCGGTGGGCAGGGCAGCCCGGCCCAGCGATTGGAAGAGTTCACCCGCTTTCACATCCGGTTTCACCTGGATCGCCCCGACGCCGTTTTCGTGTCCTACATGGAGTTGCGCAACCTCAGCCCGGAAAATTTCGAAACGATCGAGGCATTGCGCCGCCGCTATGAAGACGAGCTTGAAGGCATTTTGCGTGACGGTGTGGCCAGCGGCGAATTCGCAGTGACCGACAGCAAGATCGCCACGTTGGCCGTAATCGCGATGCTGACAGGCGTGACAACCTGGTATCGGGCGGCTGGCCGGCTCAGTGTGGACGAGGTGGAAACCATTTACTGGACGATGGTGCGCAAGGCCGTGGCCGCCTGATTGAGTGTCGGGCGCCAGCGGCGGCGCGCGCCGCCGCGCCTCCCCGGCGCGCGCCGGGGACATCCGCGGCCTTTATCCGTTGCGCCCGGCCCACCATTGCGCAGGTTTTACACGTCCGCCGCGGCGGCGATCCAGCCAGAGTGCCAGTTTGCGCGCTGGCGACAGGGCAAGGTGCAGCCAGGCGCGGTGATACCAGCGG
>JAASTF010000076.1 GCA_021767525.1 Paracoccaceae bacterium | reverse complement strand
CTGATGGCGCTGAAAATGTCGGGCGGCTTGTCGATGACGCGCGGCCAAAGCATCCTCGACGGACCGCACTGGGCGCGCTGCTATACCTGTGCGGATGGGAAATTCATTTCGGTTCAGTGCCTCGAGCCGAAATTCTACGCCATCTTCATTGACCTGCTGGGCCTGTCGGGCGACGCCGAATTCGCGGAAAAGCAATTCGACCAAAGCGCCTGGCCCGCGCTGACCGAGCGGCTGGCCGCGCTTTTTGCCAGCCAGCCGCTGGCGCATTGGACGGCGATCTTTGAGGGCAGCGATGCCTGCGTCGCACCCGTCGCGCCGCCCGATCAAGCCGCCGAGGATGCGCATATCGCCGCGCGTGGCATCTGGCAAAGCGTGGATGGCGCTTTGCAGGCCGCTGCCGCGCCGCGTTTCGACGGGCAGGCCCCCGCCGCCCCGCGCCCCGCACCCGACCGCGGGCAGGATACCGACGCCATCCTGGCCGAACTGGCCGGCGATTGATCGACACGCAGAGATAGGAGCCCCGAAATGGACAGCCTGGACATCTTCCAACTGGAAACCCTCGCCATCAGCGCCGACGAGGATGGCATCGTCACCCTGTCGCTGAACCGCCCCGAAAAGCGCAACGCCCTGAACGCCGCGATGGTCGAAGAGCTGATCGAGGTGTTCTCGAAACTGCCGCGCATGGGCGCCCGCGCCGTCATTCTGCGTGGTGAGGGCACGCATTTCTCGGCCGGGCTGGACCTTGTCGAGCACCATAACGAAGACCGCAGGCCCGAGCAGTTCATGCATATCTGCCTGCGCTGGCACGAGGCGTTCAACAAGATGGAATATGGCGGTGTGCCCGTGATCGCCGCATTGAAAGGGGCCGTAGTGGGCGGCGGGCTGGAATTGGCCAGCAGCGCGCATATCCGCGTGGCCGATGAAAGCACATATTTCGCCCTGCCCGAAGGGCAGCGCGGCCTGTTCACCGGCGGCGGCGCCACCATTCGCGTGGCGGGCCTTGTGGGCAAGGCGCGGATGATCGACATGATGCTGACCGGTCGCGTCTACACGGGTGACGAGGCGATTAGCGTGGGATTGGCGCAATACCTTGTCCAGGATTCCGAGGCCAAGGCGCTGGAAATCGCGCGCGCGGCGGCCACGAACCCGCCGCTATCGAATTTCGCCATCTGCTCGGCCATCAGCCATATGCAGAACATGTCGGGGCTGGATGCGGCCTATGCCGAGTCGGTCGTGGCGGGTATCGTGAACACGCAGCCGGCCTCGAAAGGTCGGTTGGAGGCGTTCGCCAACAAAACCGCCGCGCGCGTCCGGCCCGACTGACCGGGCGGCGCGCGCCCGCAGGATCAGGGGGCAGCATGAGCGACATCACCAGGTTGCGCGACGCGCCGGCGTGGGAATACCTGCTGCGCGATTTCTACGAGTTCTACCGCCGACTGCCCGCCGGGGGCAGCGACCGTATCCGCAGCCACCAGCGCAAGGTGCGCGAACAGATCAGCCGCGTGATGAAAGCCAACGCCGAGGTGCGCGCCGTGCCGCCCGCCGACAAACCGGTGACGGCGCATCTGCAACGCGCGCTGGACAATGGGCGGATGGAACGGCACGCGCCCTTTATCCGCGCGCTGGAAACCGTGCGCGGTCAGCTGGCCTGGCAATACGGCTATGAAAAGGTGCCGCGGGGGCTGGAACGCAAATACGCCTATGCCGAGCTATGCGGCCCGACCGGCCCTGTTGTCACTGACGAGATTATCCTGGGCCTTGTTCTGTTCGCGCCCAAATGCACCTATCCGGCGCATTCCCACGAAGGGATCACCGAAAGCTATATCTGCCTGTCGGGCGCGGTGTCGGAAAACCACCAGGGCGTTTACAGCCCCGGATCGCTGATCTTCAACCCGCCAGGGCAGTTGCACCGCATCACCACCGCCGACCACAACCCGGCGCTATTGTGTTATGCATGGGTCGGACCGCCGGAAAAACTGGCCAATCAGAAAATGGTGTTCAGCCGCGCCCCGCGCGAAGGCTAAGGGCGGACAGCCGCCGCAACAGGGGCGGCGCTGTTGAAATTTTTGGCATAATAACAATTAGTTATTCGCCGCGCCGTCGGGTCTGACAACTATAGATTGCTCGACTCACAGTGGCGGCATTACGCTTGGTTAACAAACAGGCGCAGCCCGAACCGTGCCGCGTATCGCCAACAGACGAGGGACAGCCGCAATGACACAAGAAACCTATGTCGTCGCCCACGAAGACGCCGAAGGCCACGACGTGCTGGATTATGCCGCGGCCCAAGCGGCCAAATCCGGCGCCAAGCTGCACATCCTGCATGTGCTGGAATGGTCGCCCTATTCCTTCCTGACACCCCAGGAAATCGAAGAGCGCCACGCCCGCCGCCGCGCCGAGATGGAGCGCGCGCAAGAGCATATCATCGACCCTGCGGTGAAACGCGCCGAGGCCGCTGGCGTTAGTGCCGAGGGTGAAATCCGGTATGGCGCGGTGGTGGAAACCATCGTCGACCGGGCCGAGAAAATCGGCGCATCGATGATCTTTGTCGGGCGCGCGGGCGGCAATTCGTTCAGCGCGCGGGTGTTCGGTTCGGTCCCGCTGGGGCTGGCGCAGGCCGCCTCGATCCCCACCGTTATCGTGCCCTGAAGGAGCGTGACCATGAAACTTGCAACCTTCTTCGCCAGCTTCGCGGCCTTGATCGGCTCGGCCCTGCCGGCGGCGGCACAGTCTTTTGACGAGCGGATCAACCAGATCTTTGCCGATTACACGGGCTGGTATGTCGGCTTTATCTTCGCCCCGCTGCCGGGCACGAATTTTTCGTGGATCGCGCTGTGGCTGGTCGTGGGCGCCTTGGTGTTCACCTTCTATTTCGGCTTTATCCAGTTCAAGGGCTTCTGGCACTCGATCCGGCTGGTCAAGGGCGACTATTCCGACCCGAACGACGCGGGCGAGGTCAGCCATTTCCAGGCGTTGGCCACGGCGCTTTCGGGCACGGTGGGCCTGGGCAATATCGCGGGTGTGGCGGTTGCCGTCAGCATCGGCGGCCCCGGCGCGACCTTCTGGATGGTGATCGCGGGCCTGTTCGGCATGGCGACCAAGTTCACCGAATGCACGCTGGGTGTGAAATACCGCAACGAATACCAGGACGGCACCGTGTCGGGCGGCCCGATGTATTACATCACCAAGGGGTTCAAGGAACGCGGCCTGCCCGGCGGGCCGATCCTGGCGGTACTGTTCTGCATCTTCACCATTCTGGGCGCCTTGGGCGGCGGCAACATGTTCCAGGCCAACCAGGCCCACGCCCAACTTGCCGGCGTGCTGGGTGACTACCCGGGCTGGATCACCGGCCTGGCTATCGCGGGCGTGACCTTTGCCGTGATCGTGGGCGGCATCAAATCGATCGCCCGCGTGACCGAAAAGGTGGTGCCTTTCATGGGCGTCTTTTACGTGATCGTCTCGGTCATCATCCTGCTGATGAATATCGACATGATCGGCTGGGCCTTCGGCCAAATCTTTGCCGGGGCCTTTACCGGGCTGGGCGTGGCTGGCGGGTTCACCGGCGCGCTGATCCAGGGCTTCCGCAGGGCTGCCTTTTCGAACGAGGCGGGCATCGGTTCGGCCGCCATCGCCCACTCGGCGGTGCGCACCAAAGAGCCGGTGACCGAGGGCTATGTCGCCCTGTTGGAGCCGTTCATCGACACGGTTGTGATCTGCACCATGACCGCGCTGGTCATCGTGATTACCGGGGTTCTGAACTTTGACGCCGAAACCGGGCTTTACGTCTGGAACGCCGAGCTGGGTCGCATCGGCACCGACGGTGACGTGACCGGCGTGCAGCTGACCTCGGCCGCCTATGCGCAGGCGTTTTCTTGGTTCCCCGTGCTGCTGGCCGTGGCGGTGGTTCTCTTCGCCTTTTCCACGATGATCTCGTGGTCGTATTACGGGTTGAAGGCGTGGACCTACCTGTTCGGCGAAGGCGCGGCGAAAGAGATCGTGTTCAAGGTGATTTTCTGCCTGTTCATCGTCATCGGCGCCTCGGCCAACCTGGGCCCGGTGATCGACTTTTCCGACGCCATGCTGTTCTCGATGGCGATCGTGAACATCATCGCGCTGTATCTGCTGATGCCCATCGTGCGCGGCGAGCTGTCGTCTTATGTCGAGCGGCTGCGCTCGGGCCAGATCATGCGCTACAAGGACTAGGCGCCTTGCCGCGGCGCGCCCCGATGCCCGGGTGCGCCGTGGCCGCGATGTCGCGCCCGCCCGGCGCTGCGTCGCCTTTCCCCCTTTCCCCGAATCCTTGCATCCATTAAGCACAAGTTGCTTCGGTCCGGGCGATTCAGTCGTCCGGGTAAAAGGGAACACGGTGCGGGCACATGCTCAACTCCGTGACTGCCCCCGCAACTGTAAGCGGTGAGCGACGCCGGCATATGCCACTGCCGCGCCCCAAGGGCGCCGCGGGAAGGCCCGGCCAAGCCGTGACCCGCAAGTCAGGAGACCTGCCGAAGTGATCACCCTGTCCGGACGCGGGGCGCGTCATGGGCAACGGACCTTCCGTTGTGGTGGCACTTTTCACCGTCACGGGGGGCGCCTGTCCTTCCGCATGACCTTATCGCGTTTCGCTGGCGTTGATACGCCCGAGGAAGGACAAGAAGAATGAAGTACAAGCTGCTGGCATCCGTTGCCGTCGTGGCCCTTGGCGCAGGCCAGGCCCTGGCGCAGGAGGCCTTTGATCTGGACGAGATCACGGTTTTCTCGAACCTGGGCGGGATCGAGGCCGACCGCACCGGCACCGCCGTGACCGTGCTTGACACCGAAGACCTGCAAGCCAACGGCGAAACCCCCGTCGCGGACGAGCTGAACGGCCTGCCCGGCGTCAGCGCGTCGCGCAACGGCCCCGTCGGCACCCAGGCCACCGTCACCATCCGCGGCGTGAACCAGAACAACATCGCCGTGCGCTATGAAGGGATCGACGTGGCCGACCCCTCGGGCACGCAGGTGGCGTTTGATTTCGGCGGGCTGACCACCGGCGCCGTGGGCCGCATCGACGTGTTACGCGGCTCGCAATCGGCGCTTTTCGGCAGCCAGGCGGTGGGCGGCGCGATCCTGATGCAGGGCAAACGCGCCAGCGGGCTTGGCACGCAGGTCGACACCCAGCTGGAATTTGGCAGCTACGGCACGCGCCAGGCCTCGGTCGATCTGTCGATGGCCTCCGAGCGTGGCGAGCTGAGCTTTGGCCTGGGCCATTTCAAGACCGACGGCTTTTCGGCCTGGGACGAAAACGGCCGCCCCGGCGCCGAGGCGGACGGGTACGAAGAAACCCGCCTGAATTTCTTTGCCAGCCACGATCTGGGCGAGACGACAACGCTGGAAATCGCGGGCTTCGTGTCGGATGCCGAGGGCGAGTTCGACGACAATTTCAGCGGCACGTTCTTCGACTCGGCCAACGTGAACCGCACCACCAAGCGCGGCCTGCGCCTGAGCGTCATCCAGGATATCGGCGCGGTGCAACTGACCGGAACGCTCAGCCGTTTCGATATCGACCGCGAGATCGATTACAGCGGTTTCGTTCTGCCGTATGAGGGGCAGCGCGACACCGCGCGGATCGAGGCGGCGTTCAGCCTGGGCCAATCGGTCGAGGTGGTCGCCGGGCTGGAGCACAAGAAAGAAATCTATGTCGACACCTACCAATCGCGCAGCACCGATGTGGACAGCGCCTTCGCCCAGGCGGTCTATGCGATCGATGCCGATAACGACATCACCGCCAGCCTGCGCTTCGACGATCATTCCGCGTTCGGTGGGCAATGGGCGGGCCGGCTGAACGGCGCGCACCGCATAAGCGATGCGACGACGCTGCGCTGGTCGGCCGGAACCGGCTATCGCGCGCCATCGAATTACGAGCTTTACGGCTTTTATGTCGACACCTTTGTGACACCGCCCGCCACCGTGCTGGTGGGCGATCCGACACTGGGCGTCGAGACATCGAAAAGCTTTGATCTTGGCGTCGAGCAAGAGCTGTCCGCCGGCCGCGTATCGGCAACGCTGTTCCATCTCGAAGCGAAAGACCTGCTGGATTACAGCTTTACCTCGGGCACCTATGTCCAGCGCAGCGGTTCGGCCCGGCGCAGCGGGATCGAGCTGGCCGGCGAATGGGATATCAATGACCGGCTGCGGCTTGCCGGGGCTTACACGTATATCGACACCTCGCTGACCGCCACGCTCGACTCGTCGGGCTGGGCGGTTGGCGTGCCGCGTCACAAGCTGGCGCTGGGGCTGGATTGGCAGGCGACCGACCGGCTGGACCTGGGGCTGGACATGATCGCCGCCGCCGACGTGCCCGGCGTCAGCGATTACGTGGTGGTCAACATGGCCGCCGCCTATGATGTCAGCGACGGGGTCGAGGCCTATCTGCGCGTCGACAACCTGTTTGACCGGGAATACCAGACGATCGCGGGCTACGGTACATCGGACCGCGCCGCGTATTTCGGGCTCCGTGCGTCTTTCTAGGGTCATATCGCTGCTGGCCGCGCTGTTGTTCGGCGGCGCGGTGGCGCAGGCCGGGACGGGCTGGCCCGGCGATGCGCCGCGCAAGGTCGTGTCGCTGAACCTGTGCACCGATCAGCTGGCCATGCTGCTGGCAGAACCGGGCCAACTGGCGGCGGTGACGCCTTTGGCCGCCAATCCGCGCAGCTCGGCCATGGCCGACCACGCCGCCGATCTGCCTGTCACGCATGGTCGCGCCGAAGAGGTGTATTTGCTGGCGCCAGACCTGGTGGTGGCCGGCCAGTTCACCGACCGCGCCACAGTCGACATGCTGCGCCGCCTTGGCCTGCGCGTCGAGGAATTCGCCCCCGTCTATGACCTGTCGGACATCCCCGCGCGGCTGGCCCGCATGGGGGCCTTGCTGGGGCAAGAGGCCCGCGCACAGGCGATGATCGACGCCTTCACCGCCGATCTGGCCACCCTGCGCGCAGACACGCCCGGGCCGCGCGCGGCGCTCTATTACGCCAACGGCTATACCTCGGGCGATGCGTCGCTGGCCGGTCAGATCCTTGTCGCGGCCGGGTTTCGGAATATCGCCTCCGAAATGGGATATGGCGCCATCGGCGCCCTGCCGCTGGAGCTGTTGGCGATGGCCGCGCCGGACGTGGTGATAACGGGCCGGCCCTATCCCGGCGCCAGCCGGTCCGAGGCGGTGATGGATCACCCGGTCGTTTCCGCCCTGAAACGGGGCCGTGTCGCGGGCACCGTGACCGACCGCGACTGGGTCTGCGGCACACCGCACGTGCTGCGCGCCGTGAGCGAAATGGCCCGGTTGCGCCGCAAGGTCGAGGCCGGCCAATGACGCGCGTTCTGGCCCCCCTTGCGCTGCTGGTGGCGGCGCTGTTCGTGGCCTCGCTGCTGGTGGGGCCGGCCAGCCTGGCGCCGCTTGACAGCCTGGCGGGCCTGTTCGGTGGCGGCGAGGGGCCGGTGGCGATGGTGATGCGTGAAATCCGTCTGCCCCGCGCGCTGCTGGCCGCGATGATCGGGGCCAGTCTGGGATTGGCAGGCGCGGCGATGCAAGGATACCTGCGCAACCCGCTGGCCGAGCCGGGGCTGATCGGCGTGTCGGGCTCGGCCGCGCTGGGTGCGGTTCTGGCAATCCAGACGGGGCTTTCGGCGGCCTTTGCCCTGGCGTTGCCCCTGGCGGCGCTGGCGGGCGCGCTGGGCGGGGTTCTGCTGGTTCTGGCGCTGGCCGGCCCGCGTGGCGGGGCGCTGGTCCTGATCCTGGCGGGCATCGCCATTTCGGCAATGGCCGGGGCGCTGACACAGCTGGCGCTGAACCTGTCGCAAAACCCCTTTGCCGTGAACGAGATCGTGTTCTGGATGATGGGCTCGCTTGCCGACCGCTCGATGACGCATCTGTGGCTGGCGCTGCCGTTCACCCTGCTGGGCTGGCTGCTGCTGGCGGGCCTGGGCCGGGGCCTTGATGCGCTGACCCTGGGCGAGGACGCCGCGCAGGCGATGGGCATCGACCTGGCCCGCCTGCGGCTGCTGCTGATCCTTGGCACCGCCTGCGTGGTCGGCGCGGGCACAGCGGTGGCGGGCGCCATCGGTTTCGTCGGGCTGGTGGTGCCACACCTGCTGCGCCCGCTGGTGGGCGCGCAGCCCTCGCGCCTGTTGCCGGCCAGCGCGTTGGGTGGGGCGGCGATGCTGCTGGCCGCCGACTTGGCCGTGCGCCTGATCCTGCCCGAGCGGGATCTGAAGCTGGGCGTGCTGACCGCGCTTGTCGGCGCGCCGCTGTTCCTGCACCTGATCTACAAGACGCGAAGGGAAATGGCATGACGCTGCTGGCCCTACGCGATCTTTCCGTCACCCTGCGCGACCGCCGGGTGTTTTCCGGCGTGTCGCTTGACATTCAGCCGGGCGAGCTGGTGGGGCTGATCGGCCCCAACGGCGCGGGCAAGACCACGCTGATGCGCGCGGCGCTTGGCCTGCTGGAGCATCAGGGCAGCAGTAGCCTTGCGGCGATGGAGGCGCGGGCGCGCGCCCGCGCGGTCGCCTGGATGCCGCAGTCGCGCGAGATCGCCTGGCCCGTCACGGTCGAGGCGCTGGTGACGCTGGGCCGTACGCCGCACCGCGCGCGGCAGCTGACCGATACGGACCGCGCCGCCACCGACCGCGCGCTGGAATGGATGGGCCTGTCGGACATGCGCCACCGCACCGCCACGCGCCTGTCTGGGGGCGAGCAGGCCCGCGTTCTGATCGCCCGCGCGCTGGCGCAGGACACGCCGCTTTTGCTGGCCGATGAACCTGTTGCGGGGTTGGACCCGGCGCATCAGATCCAGACCATGCAGACCTTTGCCCAGATGGCGCAGGCGGGCCGTGCCGTTCTGGTGTCGCTGCACGATCTGGGGCTGGCGGCGCGGTATTGCTCGCGCCTGGTGCTGCTGGGGCAGGGGCGGGTGATGGCCGATGGCGCGCCCGATCAGGTGCTGACGCCCGATCTGGTTGCCGCCGCTTTCGGCATCACCGCCTACAGCGCCGACACCGATCAGGGCCGCGTCTTTCAACCGCTCGAGGTGCTGGAATGAGTGTCACGCTGACCCGCCCCTGGCTGGAGTTCGACCTGGGCGCCGAGATGCAGGTGCTGAGCCACGTGCTGAACCGTCCCGGTTTCGTCACCGCCCGCCGCATCCTGTGGCGCGAGGTGCGCAATGCCGATCTGGGCCCCGATCTGGATGTGCATGACTGGCTGACTGGCGAGCTGGCCGCGCGCGCGGCCAGCGACGCGCCCTGTTTCCTGACCTCGCGCGATGTCCGCGCGTTCGAGCAGGCCCGGGCCACGCAGGACGGCATCACCGCCACTGCGGTCGCCACCGTGGGCCTGTCCAATGCCGAAAGGATCGGCACGCGGATGGCCTATGACCCGGCCAGTTTCGGCACCATCAACATCGCGCTGCGCATCGACACCGGCCTGACCCAATCCGCGCTGATCGAGCTGTTGGGCATCGTGGCACAGGCCCGCACCGTCGCCGTGACCGAGCTGGGCCACGCATTGCCCACGGGGCTGGCCACCGGCACCGGCACCGATTGCATCGCCGTGGCCGCGCCGGTGGGGCAGGCCGCGTTTGCCGGGATGCACACGGGCATTGGCGTGGCGGCAGGCCGCGCGGTATACGACGCCGTGCGCCAGGGCGGCGCCTATTGGATGAAGCACGTCAGACGGGGGGCGGCATGACGGGAACGAACGGCCTTCAGGCGCTGTTGGAACGCGGCGGCCCCGCATTGTGGGTGATCGCCGCGCTGTCGGTGCTGACCGTGGCGCTGATCGCATGGAAACTGTGGCGCCTGGCGCTTGCCGGGGCCTGGGCGCCCGCACGGGCCGAGGCGCTGGTGGCCGGCACCGGCCATCCCGCCCCCGACAGCCGCAACCTGCGCCTGCGCTTTGCCTCGCGCGTGCAGGCCGTGCTGGCCGGGCCGCTGCCCGCGCCCGCGCAACGCGATGAGATCACGCGCCTGGCGATGCGCGAACTGGGCCCGCTGCGCAGCGGTTTGCGCCCGCTGGAACTGATCGTGACGATCGCGCCCTTGGTGGGCCTTCTGGGCACCGTTCTGGGCATGATCGAGGCGTTCCAGGCCCTGCAAGACAGCGGCGCGCGCGCCGACCCCTCGGTTCTGGCCGGCGGGATATGGGAGGCGCTGTTGACGACAGCGGCAGGCATGGCGGTGGCGATCCCCGCGGCTGTGGCTTTGTCCGCCTTCGAAGGCGTGGCCGAGCGGGTGCAGGCCGATATGGAAGACATGGCCACGCGCATGATGACGGCCGCGGGCGGGCAGGGGCGCGGCTGATGTTCTCCTTTGCGCAGCCCCGGCAGCGACGCCGCCCCAGCCTGACGCCCATGATCGACGTGGTGTTTTTGCTGCTGATCTTCTTCATGCTGGCCTCTCGGTTCGGCGTCGACGCGGCGCTGCCGCTGGACCTGGCCGTGGGGGGCGATGCGACCTATCAGGGGCCGCCGCGGCTGGTCGACATCGCGCCCGAGGGCCTGCGCCTGAACGGGCAGCCGGTGACGGCGGATGGCCTGGCCGATGCGCTGGCGCCGCTGATGCAGGGGCCGGACGACATGGTGGTGCTGCGCCCCGTGGACGGGGCTGATGTGCAGCGCCTGATCGACGTGGCGCAGGCCCTGCGCGACGCCGGGCTGACCCGGCTGACGGTGGTGGAGTAAACTTGATGCGCTTTCCCGCCCCCACCCGCCGCCAACCGCGCGAAAGCATCGTGCCGATGATCAACGTGGTGTTTCTGCTGCTGATCTTTTTCCTGATGACCGCGCAGATCGCCCCGCCCGATCCCTTCGATCTGACGCTGCCGCAAAGCGCCGCGCAGGACGAGCCGGTGGGCAATGCGGTGCTTTATGTCGCCGCCGATGGCACGCCGGCGCTGAACGGGCAGACGGGCGATGCGGCTTGGGCCGCGCTGGCCGCACTAGCGCCCGACACCGCCCTGACCCTGCGCGCAGACCGCGCCCTGCCGGGGGCCGATCTGGCCCGGCTGATGCAACGGCTGGCGGGGCTGGGCCTGCGCGACGTGGAACTGGCGGTGCAGCCATGAGGGGCGTGGTGGAATATGCGGCCTTCCTGGCCCTGTCGGTCGGTGCGCATGTTCTGGTGCTGACCCAGCCCGAGGGCGTGGGTGGCGGCGCTGGAGGGCAGGCGGGTTCGGCACATGTGACGTTGGCCGCCATGCCCGCCGATATGGGCCAGCTGGTCGCGCGCTGGACGACGCCGCCCACGGTGCAGGCCGACCCCGCGGCCCTGTCCGCGCCGCGGCAAGATGCGCCCGCCGCGCCTATGGCCACGCCCGCCGCGCAGCGGCCTGCCACCGCGACGATGGCCCCAGCCATGCCCGACCGCCCGGGCGCCGCGCCCAGCATGGACAGCGCCGCGCCCCTGCCGCTGCCCAGGCCGCCGCAGGCCGAGGCCCCGGAGCTG
>JAASTF010000075.1 GCA_021767525.1 Paracoccaceae bacterium | reverse complement strand
GGGGCGGGCGGGCGCGTGCCATCGCTGCGCGATGGCGGTGCCGCAATCCCCCGCATCGCCTTCGTGTCCACCAACTCGATCACCCAGGGCGAACAGGTGGCACAGCTTTGGCCCATCCTGTTCGACCGCTGCGGGCTAGAGATCGCCTTTGCCCACCGCACCTTCGAATGGGGGTCCGAGGCGCGCGGCAAGGCCCATGTGCACGTGGTCATCATCGGGCTGGACCGGCACGAGGTTATGCCCGCCGAAAAGCGGCTGTTCTCCTACCCCGATATCAAGGGCGACCCCGAGGAAACCCAGCACGCCATGCTCTCGCCCTATCTCTTCGATGCCTCGTCGCTGGGCGACCCGCATCTGGTGGTGCGTGAACAAAGCCGTCCGATCAACGGGTTGGAGCGGATCGTCATCGGCTCCAAACCCATCGACGGCGGGCATTTCATCTTTTCACAGGAAGAGCGCGATATGTTCCTGTCGCAGGAACCCGGCGCCGAACCCTACATGCGCCCCTACATCGGCGCGCGCGAATTTCTGCAAGGCGGGATGCGCTATATCCTCTATCTGGGCGACGCCGCGCCGGGCGATCTGGCCAAGCTGCCCAAGGTCCGCCAAGTCATCCGCGACGTGCGCGCCTATCGGCTGGGCGAAATCCCTGCCAAGGGCAAATCGCCCGACACGATCAAACCGCCCGGCATGTCGTCGCGGCAACTGGCGGAAACGCCGGCACAGTTTCATGTGACTGTGGTGCCAGATGAGCCGTTTTTGGCATTGCCAGAGGTGAGTTCAGAAAATCGCCGCTATGCGCCAATCGGAATGCGCGAACCTCCCGATATTCCAAGCAACAAACTCAAGGTAATGCGCAACGCCACGCCAGAGGTCTTCGCCCTTCTTACCTCCGCCATGCACATGGCGTGGATGCGCGCGATCACCGGTCGCTTGGAAAGTCGATACATGTATTCCATCGGCGTGGTCTACAACACCTTCCCCCTGCCCAAATCTGATCTCTCCGCCCTTGCGTCCCACGCCCAGGCGATCCTGGCGGCGCGGGAAAATCATCCCGGCGCCACGCTGGCCGATCTTTATGATCCCGACCTGATGCCCGCCGACCTGCGCCGCGCACATGCGGCCAATGACCGGGCGGTGGATCGGCTTTATCGCAAATCGGGGTTCGACTCCGACCGCGAACGCGTCGAACATTTGTTCCAGATGTATGAAGAAATGGTTAAGCCCCTGCTGGCCAAACCCGCCAAACGCCCCCGCCGCCGCCGCTGAGCGGGCCAACCGACCTATGCATCACATGTGCATGTGTTGTGCATGTGTTGTGACCGCCCGTTTCGCCATCTGGACAGCCCCGGCCAAGCGGTGTAAATCACCCCCATCGCGGGTGTAGCTCAATGGTAGAGCCGCAGCTTCCCAAGCTGAAGACGAGGGTTCGATTCCCTTCACCCGCTCCATCCCCACTGGCATTTCCGGGCGCGCTGCGGTATTAGGCGGCGAACGGGTAAGGCTTTGACAATGCGTGCAAAAATCCTGACAACGCTGGTGCTGGTGCTGATCGGCGGCGTTGGGGGCAGCGTGGCATACTGGTTGAAACTGCCCTTGCCCTTCATGCTGGGCAGCCTTGTGGCGACCGCCCTTGTCGGGCTGCTCTTGAACAGATACGTGCCACAAGGCTATGTTTTTCCACAGAATTTCCGCCTGACCTTCTTGGCCATCATCGGTGTGATGATCGGCGCCCAGGTCACCCCCGACCTTCTTAACCTGCTGCCCGCGATGCTGGCCAGCTTTACCGCCATCATCCTGTTCGTCGGATTGGCGCATGTTGGTAACTACCTGATTTTTCGACATATTGGCGGCTATGACCGGCCCACGGCTTTCTATTCCGGCACCCCCGGCGGTCTTCTGGAATCCATCGCCATGGGCGAGGCCGCGGGCGCCGACATCGCCACGCTGACCATGCAGCAATTCCTGCGCATCATCCTGGTCATCACCCTGGTGCCCATCGGCTTGTCGATCTACATGGGCGGCCCCGTCGGCAGCGCCGGGGGCATGACATTGGCCCATGCAAACCCCAGCGATTTCAGTCACTTGCACGAGGTTGTTCTGACCGGTCTGCTGGGGATCTTGATCGGCAAACCACTGCGCCTGCCCGCCTGGCAACTGACCGGCCCACTCTTTGCCGCGGCCATCGTCGCGGCCTCGGGGTTTGCGGTGCTGGACTTGCCGAACTGGATGATCTCGGTCTGCCAGGTGGTGATCGGCGCCAGCCTGGGGATGCGGCTTGGCGGATTGCGCGGTCGCGCGGTTCTGCGCGGCATGGGGCTGGGGCTGTTGTCGGTCGGCTTCATGCTGATCGTCGGATTGGTATTTTCCCTTTTTCTGGTGCAGCTTACGGGCCAACCCCTCGACGTGCTGATCGTCAGTTTCGCACCCGGCGGCGTGACCGAGATGGCGCTGGTTGCGCTGTCGCTGAATGCCAATCCGGCCCTTGTCACGGCGCATCACATCTGGCGCATCATCCTGACCGTGATCGAGCTCGCCCTGATCGGACGCTACGTTCGCAGCCGTGCGCTTTGACAGCCGCCTTGACCCTGCGTTATCTGAACGCACGTTCAATTGATCGGCAGAAAGGCCAAACCCATGAAAATGCAAGATACCGCCGCGATCATCACCGGGGGCGCCTCGGGCCTGGGCGAGGCCACGGCGCGCCTGTTCCGCGACAGTGGCGCGCAGGTGACGATCCTCGACCGTGACGCCGAGCGTGGCCAGAAAGTGGCCGGGGAAATCGGCGCCACCTTCGTGGAAACCGACGTGACCAGCGAAAACTCGGTCAAGAACGCCGTGGAAACGGCTGTGAAATCAATGGGTAAGATCAACGCCGCCATCAACTGCGCCGGCGTTGGCACGGCCGAGAAAACCATCCACAAGGACGGCGCGCACAGCCTGGATCACTACAACCGCGTGATCGGCATCAACCTGGTGGGCACCTTCAACGTGGCCCGCCTGGCCGCGGTGGAGATGGCCAAGAACGAGCCCACCGAGGACGGCCAGCGCGGCGTGATCGTCAATACCGCCTCGGTCGCGGCCTTCGACGGGCAAAAGGGCCAGGTGGCCTATGCCTCGTCCAAGGCAGGTATCGCGGGCATGTCGCTGCCGATGGCGCGGGATCTGTCGCGCGAGGGCATCCGCGTCATGGCCATCGCGCCCGGCATCTTCCTGACGCCGATGCTGATGAGCCTGCCCGAAGAGGTGCGCCAGCAGCTTGCGATGGACGTGACCTGCCCCAAGCGGCTGGGCGACCCGTCGGAATACGCAGCCCTTGCGCGGTTCATCGTCGAAAGCGGGTATCTGAACGGCGAAACCATCCGTATCGACGGCGCGCTGCGGATGCGCTGACCCGTCACGTCGCGCCTTCGGTCTCGATCTTCAGGTCGTGACCGCAATGCTTGCAATGGATCGCGTCCACGTCATGGCGCGTCAGCCCGCATCCCGGGCACTTATGCTTGACCTTCGAGGGCGAGAAAATCGCCCTCACCAATTGCAGGAACAGGCCCACGCCCACCACCATGATCGCCACTGACAACAGGCGGCCGGTGGGCGTGGTCATCGTAATGTCGCCGAAACCCGTGGTGGTCAGCGTGGCAACGGTGAAATAAAGCGCATCAAGATAGGTGTTGATCCCCGGCTCGTTCGGGCCGCGCAGGACGAACACCACCGCCGTCATCGCAAAGATGAAAACCAGCAGGTTGATCGCCGCGATGATCGTATCCTCACGCTGGCGAAAGAACGGCGAGTCTCGCCGCAAATCCCGCATCAGGTGATAGGAGTGCACCAGCCTGAGCGAGCGCAGAACGCGCAATACGCCCAGGCTTTGCCCCAGAAACGGCGTCGCCAGAAGCGATGCCAACACCGCGATGTCGACAATCACGTAGAACTGCGTCAGGAACCGCAGCCGATTGCCCGAGATCCAAAGCCGCAATCCCAGGTCCAGCGCAATCAGCCCGCCGATCACCGCGTCGGCCAGCAGCAGACCGGGCGAAATCGGCATCGCCGCCGTGGCCAGGAAAAAGATGATCGAGACCGCATCGAACACCAGCAACGCATAGCGAAAGCGCGTGGCCCGCTTGCTGCGACCCTCGTAAAGCAGCCTGATCCGGTCTTTCAGTGATTTGTCGTCCGCCATGCCAGCCACGCCCCCTTGCCCAACATCTTAGCGCAGGTCAGCCGGCAGTCTCGGCCTTTTCCATCAAGACCAGCCAATCCTCTTCGGCCTGCGCCAGCGCCTCTTGCCGGGTCACCAGCGCATCGGTCGCCTTTTGAAACTTGACCGGCTCGCGCGTGTAAAGATCGGGCTGGGCCAACAACTCTTCCAATTTGGCGATCTCGGCGGTCAGGCGGTCGATCTCGGCGGGCAGCGCCTCGAGCCGGTGTTTTTCGGTAAAGCTCAGCTTGGGTTGGGCAGCTTTTTCAGGCTTCGAGTCCTGCTTTGGTTTTGGCGCGTTAGGCTTTGATTTGGCGTCGCTTTTTGGCTCCGCAACTTCGGCGCGTTGGGCCTGGTAATCGCTCCACCCCCCGGCATAGACCGTGGCGCGGCCATCGCCCTCCATCGCGATGGTGGTGCTGGCCACACGGTCCAGGAAATCGCGGTCGTGGCTGACCAGCAGCACGGTGCCATCGTAATCGTCCAACAGCTCTTGCAGCAGGTCCAGCGTTTCGATGTCCAGGTCGTTGGTGGGTTCGTCCAATACCAGCAGGTTCGATTCGCGCGCCATCAGCTTGGCCAGCAGCAGTCGCGCTTTTTCCCCGCCCGACAGCGACTTAACCGGCGCCCGCGCCTGGCGTTCGTCGAACAGGAAATCCTTGAGATAGGCCACAACATGCTTGGGCTGGCCGCGCACCAACACCTGGTCGGCCTTGCCCGACACGCGCATGTCCGGATCGCCCGTCAGGCTGTCCCACAGGGTCATTTCAGGGTCCAGCTGCGCGCGCGCTTGGTCGAACACGGCAGGCACCAGGTTGGTGCCATGCGTCACGCTGCCGGTGTCGGGCACGATCTCACCCATCAGCAGTTTCAGCAGCGTGGTCTTGCCCACGCCGTTCGGGCCCACAAAGGCCACGCGGTCGCCGCGCAGAATGCGGATGTCGAAGGGCCGCAGGATCACCTTGTCGCCGTAAGCCTTTGAAATTCCCTGCGCCTCGATCACCTTGCGGCCCGATTTCGGCCCCTCGGATAGCTCCATCGCCGCGGTGCCCTGCCGCTTGATCTGCGCCGCACGCTCGGCCCGCAGCGCCTGCAACGCGCGCACCCGGCCCTGGTTGCGCTTGCGCCGGGCGCTGATGCCTTCGACGGCCCACCGCGCCTCGGCCTTGATCTTGCGATCCAGCTTGTGGCGGGCGATGTCCTCTTCTTCCCAGATCTTGTCGCGCCAGGCCTCGAACCCGTCGAACCCTTCTTCGCGGCGGCGCACGGCGCCCCGGTCGATCCACAAGGTTTGCCGCGTCAGCGCGCGCAGGAACGCGCGGTCGTGGGAAATCAGCACAAAGCCCGCGCGGGTCTGCTTCAACTCGTCCTCAAGCCAGCGGATCGCCTGGATGTCCAGGTGGTTCGTCGGCTCGTCCAGCAGCATCAATTCGGGCGCTTCGGCCATCAGCTTGGCCAGCGCCGCGCGGCGCCGTTCCCCGCCCGAGGCGGTTTCGACCGGGCGCGCGGGGTCGAATTTCAGACCCTCTCCCGCCATTTCCACGCGATACATCTCGCCCGGCTCCAGGTCGCTGGCGGCGTAATCGCCCAGCGTGGCAAAGCCGGCCATGTCGGGCTCTTGTTCCATATAGCCAACGCTGACGCCCGGCGGCACGATCCGTTCGCCCCGGTCGGGGTCGACCAGGCCCGCCATCACCTTCATCAGGGTGGATTTGCCCGACCCGTTGCGCCCCACAAGCGCCACCCGGTCGCCGGGTTGCACCACCAGCGACAGGTCGGAAAACACCGGATCGCCACCGAAGGTCAGCGAGATATCGTTCAACTGCAAAAGGGGTGCGCGCGCCATGCCGCGCAGCTATAGCCGCCGTTGGCGCCCGTCAAGCACTCAGCCTGCCACGGCGCGCAGCAATTTCTTGCGCGCCGGAGGAATGGCGTTGATTTCCAACCCCGTGAACACGTGCAGCGTGTTCATCTGGTCATCGACCACCGCATGATCGCTGACCCATCCCCCCATCAAAAGATAGGTGCGCAACAAGGGCGGCATCCGCAGCATGGCCAGTTTCGGATCGGGCTTGCGCCGCAACAGCTGGGCAAAACGAAACACGCGCGGCGCCTTGACCCGGGGCAGCCAGCGCTTGGGGGCAAGGTGGCGGTCGCGCAGAACGGTGAAGGCATCGACATACTCGCCCGCCTCGGTGCCCTTGAAGGACGAGCAGCCGAACAGCAGCTCGACCCCGTTATCGTCGACATAGGCCGTCATCGCGCCCCAGGCGACGCGCAGGATATCGGGATCTTTCACCTGCGGGTGGATGCAGAATCGACCCAGCTCGACCATCGGGCCGTTGAAGGCGCGCAGGCGCGACAGTTCGTAATACTGCGCGGAATAGCTGCGGTCGATCTCGGCCCCGCCATCCAGCGGCAGGAAACGAAAGCAACAGACCAGCCGGCCGGTTTTGGTTTCTTCCACCAGGATATGCGCGCAGATGTCGTCGAATCGGTCGATATCCCGGCCGGGCGCACCGTGGAAACATAGGTGTCGCAGGGCTTGCGCAGCGGCGATATCCGCCGGCGTGTCTGCCAGCCGCGTGCTATAGCGGCCCCGTGTCAATCTGGTCATGGCGGCCATCCTGTGGTGCCCCCTGCTGGGACAAAGGTAATCGCCCGCAGCATGGCACACAAGATGTGACCGTCAGGTGACAGCCTGCGTCAATCCAGTAAGTCGTCGGCGGCGAAATTGCCCAGGTTGTTCAAAAGCTGGCGCAGGAACGTGTTGCTCGACGCCCCGGTTTCCGTCACGCGGCGCGTCAGCGGCACGACGCGGCCATCCTCCAGCCCGAAGCGTTCGATGTTGCGCACGACCCCGCCATCATCGAAGGAAATCGCCAGAACTTCGCGGCTGACCACCTCGGGGCGGCGATAGGCGAAATGGCGCACCCGGCTTTGGACATAGTAGTAACCCGAGCTGTCCAGCACCCCGGCAGCCGACGGCGAGCCGACCACTTCGGACACGGTGTCGCGCGTGTCGACGCCGACGACGATCTGCGCCAGGTCTTCCTCGTTCGGGACATATCCGTGGTTGCGATAGACCGACGAACAGCCCGCCACGATCAATACGCAGAAAATTGCAGCGAATTTGCGGACCATCGACGCCCCCCTTGTCATGGCAACCCGTGCCTTCTATCCCGATTACAGAAGGAACCGTCAGGGTTCAAGAATGGAAGCAAATCAATGAGCACCGCCACAAACCGCTATCGCGTGGCCGACCTGCCGCCAAACCGCCCCGTCGCGTTCGATCTGCGGCCCGATCCGCAGCAGACCGCGGCCTTGGCCCAGCAGCTGGGCCTGTCGGGGCTTCGCAAGCTGTCGTTCAAGGGCAGCCTGCAGGCCGAGGGGTCGCGCGACTGGCGGCTCGAGGCGCAGTTGGGCGCTACGGTCACGCAGCCCTGCGTCGTGACGCTGGCCCCCGTCACCACCCGCCTGGACGAGCCCGTGACCCGCCGGTTCCTGACCCATATGCCCGAACCCGACGACGCTGAAGAGGTCGAGATGCCCGAGGACGAGACGATCGAACCTTTGGGCGACGTGATCGACCTGGGCGCCGTCATGGCCGAGGCGCTGGCGCTTGCGCTGCCGCTCTATCCTCGCGCCGAGGGGGCCGAGCTGGAAGAAACCGTGCTGACCGAGCCGGGCAAAACGCCCCTGCGCGACGAAGATACCAAACCCTTCGCCGGTCTGGCCGCGCTGCGCGACACGCTGAAAAAGGACGACTGACCGCCCCCGCCGACCCGCAAAAAACCGCTTGCTTCGGCGGGGAATCGCAGTATTTTCCGGCCTCCATCGGATTCAGGGTTGGACATGCGGGCAACACTCTTGTAAGTGCCCCCGAACCCTTGTGAAACACGGCGCTTCGCGCCACAGGAATAAAGGTTGCGACATGGCTGTCCAACAGAACAAAGTATCGAAATCGCGCCGCAACAACCGTCGCGCCCATGATGCGCTGGTTGCGGCAAACCCCAACGAATGCGCGAACTGCGGCGAGCTGAAGCGCCCGCACCACGTCTGCGCCGCCTGCGGCCACTACGCCGACCGTGAAGTGGTCGCCGTGGTCGATGAGGTTGACCTGGACGAAGACGCGGCCTGATCGCACGTAAGGAGCGACTGTCCGCATGACTGACGCGCAGCATCAGTCCCGAAGCCAGGGCGGTCGCATCGTCATTTCCGTTGACGCCATGGGCGGCGACAGAGGGCCGGCAACAGTTGTTGCCGGCATTTCGCGTTCGGCCAAGAAAAACCCCGACATCGCGTTCATCCTGCACGGCCCCAAGGACGAGCTGGAGCGCCTGGTCGCCAAGCGCCGTCACCTTGCCGGCCGCTGCGAGATTCGCGATGCCAGCAGCACCGTGCGGATGGAGGACAAGCCCAGCCACATCATGCGGCATGGGCAGGATACCTCGATGTGGTCGGCGCTTGATTCGGTCCGCAATGGCGAAGCAACGGTCTGCGTGTCCTGCGGCAACACCGGCGCGCTTATGCTGCTGTCGATGGTGCGGCTGAAAAAGCTGCCCGGCGTCAACCGGCCCGCCATCGCCGTTCTGTGGCCCTCGCGCAATCCGCAAGGCTTCAACGTGATGCTGGATGTGGGCGCCGATATCCGCGCCGACGCGCAGGACCTGCTGCAATACGCGCTGATGGGCGCCTCTTACGCGCGCAACGGCCTGGATATCGAAACCCCGCGCATCGGGTTGCTGAATGTCGGCACCGAAGAACACAAGGGCCGCCCCGAGCTGAAATCGGCGCATGAACTGATCGCGGCCAACGCCGAAAAGGGCAATTACCGCTTTATCGGCTTTGCCGAGGGTGGCGATATTCCCGGCGACCGCTGCGACGTGATCGTGACCGACGGCTTCACGGGAAATATCGCCTTGAAAACCGGCGAAGGCACGGCCACCCTGATCGGTGACCTGCTGAAAGAGGCGTTCAAATACAGCCCCCTGTCGCGGATCGCGGCGCTTTTGGCGCTGACCTCGATGCGGCGCCTGAAAAAACGGATCGATCCCCGCCGCGTGAACGGCGGCGTGTTCCTGGGGCTGAACGGGACGGTCGTGAAATCGCACGGCTCGGCCGATGCGATGGGCGTTTCCGCCGCGGTCAAGCTGGCCTTTCAGCTGGCACAAAGCGGTTTTTCCGAACGGTTGGCAGCGCGGGTGGCGGCGGCCACGTCGCAATTGCAAGAGATGACGAACGACAAGGACAAGGCGGAATGACGATACGGGCGGTGGTGCAGGGCGTGGGGCATTACCTGCCCGAACGGGTCGTCGAGAACAGCGAATTCGAAGCGTCGCTTGAAACCTCGGACGCATGGATCAAAAGCCGTTCGGGCATCGAACGCCGGCATTTCGCAGCCGAAGGCGAAACCACCTCGGACATGGCCGCGAAGGCCGCCCGCGCCGCCCTGGACGATGCCGGTATCGATGCAGATGCGCTGGACGCGATCATACTGGCCACCTCGACCGCCGATCTGACCTTTCCTTCGGCCGCGACGATGGTGCAGGCCAAGCTGGGCATGACCGGCGGCTTTGCCTTCGACGTGCAGGCCGTTTGCGCGGGCTTCATCTTTGCGCTGGCCAACGCCAATGCGCTGATCGTGTCGGGCCAGGCCAAGCGCGTGCTGGTGATCGGTGCCGAAACCTTCAGCCGCATCATGGACTGGACCGACCGCAGCACGTGCGTTCTGTTCGGCGACGGCGCGGGCGCACTGGTGCTCGAGGCGCAAGACGCCGCCGGCAGCACCGAAGATCGCGGCATCCTGTCGACCGATCTGCACAGCGACGGGCGGCACCGCGACATCCTGTATGTCGATGGCGGTGTCTCGACCGGAACCACCGGGCATCTGCGCATGGAAGGCAAGGAAGTGTTCCGCCACGCCGTCGAAAAGCTGGCCCAAACCGCCCAGGCCGCATTGGAAAAGGCCGACCTGAACAGCGGCGATGTGGACTGGATCGTGCCGCACCAGGCCAATATCCGCATCATCGCGGGCACCGCCAAAAAGATGAACCTGCCGATGGAAAACGTCGTTGTCACGGTGCAGGATCACGGCAACACCTCGGCCGCGTCGATCCCCCTGGCCCTGTCGGTCGGCCGCGCCCGCGGCCAGATCAAGCCCGGCGATCTGATCGTCACCGAGGCGATCGGCGGCGGCCTGGCATGGGGCGCCGTGGTGCTGCGCTGGTAGGCCGTATTGGCGGGTAAACGCCGCTTGCCAAGCCATTGATATTGACTCGGAAATTTCCTTGCCCCTATCATCGCGAAAACCTCAGGGGGAAAGTGGATGACCGGTAAAACCTTAACGCGCATGGACCTGAGCGAAGCGATCTACCGCGAGGTGGGCCTGTCGCGCAACGACGCCAGCCAATTGGTCGAGTCGGTCCTGGATCACATGTCCGACGCCTTGGTGCGGGGCGAGCAGGTCAAGATCTCGTCCTTCGGGACCTTCTCGGTGCGCGACAAGGCCGCCCGCGTCGGGCGCAACCCCAAGACTGGCGAAGAGGTGCCGATCAACCCGCGCCGCGTGCTGACCTTTCGCCCCTCGCACCTGATGAAAGACCGCGTCGCCGCCGGGAACAAACGGTAAGGCTGGGGGACCGGGCGATGGCCAAATCCCCCGACGCGTTTCGCACCATCAGCGAAGTCGCCGACTGGCTGGACAAACCCGCCCATGTTCTGCGTTTCTGGGAAAGCAAGTTTTCGCAGGTCAAACCGGTCAAGCGCGCCGGGGGGCGCCGCTATTACCGGCCCGATGACATGCTGCTGCTGGGCGGCATCAAGAAGCTGCTGCATGACGACGGCATGACCATAAAGGGCGTGCAAAAGGTGTTGCGCGAGCAGGGTGTAAAATACGTGGCGGGCCTGTCGCAACCGCTGGACGAGGTCAGCCAGGCAGCGGCCACGGGCGACGACGCCACGGCGCAGATGGCAAAACCCGCGCCCGAAGACACGCCCCCTGCCCCCGGTACAGCGCCCGATACAGCCCCGGATAGCGATGCACAGGCAACCGTCTCGCCGGCCGAGGCGGAACCGGCCGACGATACCGTGGTCAGTTTCAGCCGCGCCACCGCCCAGCCCGAACCAGAGCCAGAGCCAGAGCCAGAGCCAGAGGAAAACCCGGCGGACCAGCCCGACCACAAGACCCCGCCAACGGACACCACCGCGCCCGATACGCCGTCATCCGAATACAAATCAGAGGCTGAGGCTGAGGCTGAGGCTGAGGCT
Source organism: Paracoccaceae bacterium (assembly GCA_021767525.1). GTDB lineage: Bacteria > Pseudomonadota > Alphaproteobacteria > Rhodobacterales > Rhodobacteraceae > Lutimaribacter. Next base: position 18 of record JAASTF010000075.1, on the reverse strand, counting down.
GAGGCTGAGGCTGAGGCT
>JAASTF010000399.1 GCA_021767525.1 Paracoccaceae bacterium | reverse complement strand
GATTGCTGCGCCAGCTGGCGCATGTAATCGCGGGTCGCGTCGCGCAGTTCCTGCATCAGGCGGGCGATTTCCTCGTCGCTGGCGCCGTTCTTCATCGCCTGTTGCAGCCGTTCCTGCGCCTGGCGCAGCCGTTCCAGCGCGTCGTCCAGATCGCCGTCTTCCAGATCGATCGCCAGATCCCACAGGGCTTGGGCGATCTCGTCCTGGGTTTCGGTATCCAGCCCCGCGATCAGGTTCGCCTCAAGCCGGCGAATGATGGTGCGCAGCCGCAGGTAATCGGTTTCCTTGCGAAACAGCCCTTCCTCGGGGCGGTGGCTGAGCGTGCGCAGCACCTGCGCCACGCGGCGGCCATTTTCGCGCGTCCACAACAGATCGCGCCGCTGTTCGATCAGCGCCGCCGCCAGCGGGTCGAAAAAGCGGCGCGCCGGCAGGTCCATCAGTTTTGGCTGCGCCACGCCGGTCAGGCCGGCAGCGTCCTCGACAGTGACGGTCAGGCGCACCGGCAGATGCGCCCAAGGGTGTTCCGAGAAATTGTCGACCAGCCGTTCCTCGAATTCCGCGCGGTCGCCGGTGATGGGCAGCGGCACGGGCATCTCGATCACCGGGCGCGGCTCGGGCTCGGCGGCCAGGCCATAACGGCGGTCCACCGCCGCCAGGTCCAGCTCGATCCGGGCGGTGCCGCCGATCACGCCGTAATCGTCGCGCGCGGTAAAGGGCAGGGTCATCTGCCCATCGACCGAGGTTTCGGCCTCGCCCGTGATTTCGACGCTGGGGGCGTCATCGGCGCGCATGGCGATCTGCCATTCGCGTCCGCCGGGGCCCTGCACTGACAACGTGCCAGACCGGGTGATGGTGAAATCCTGTTCCGGGTCCGAGGCCGGCGGCAGCTCTCCGGTGCGGCCCGACACGGTTTCGGCCAGGGTCAGGTCGCCCACCTGGCCGTAAAACCGCAAGATCACGCGCGAATCCTGCGGCACCTCGATCCGGTTGGCATCTATATCGGCCATGTAAAGCGTGGGCAGACCGGTATAGCCGGGCGGCTCGATCCAGCCTTCCCAGGTGGGGCCGGTGGCCAGCGCCTGGCCGCCGCCGGGCGTCATCTGCGTGACCGTGCCCACCCGCAAAAGCGAGCCGAACAGAACAGCCACCGCCAGCATCAGAACCGCGACATAGCGCAGGGCATACGGGTCGCGCTGCGCCACGCGCAGATCGGGTTCGACCGCGCGGGCGTTGCGCGCGGCCTCGGCGGCGCGGGCCTGGTGCGCGCGCCACAGCGCGACCGATGCGGGATCGTTCGCGCCGATGGCGGGCTTGTCCAAAAGGGCGCTGATCGGGCGGCCGGGCAGGGCGGCATCCATCCGCGCCAGCGCATCCATCCGGCGCGGGATGCGGAACGCCCGGATGCCGCGATAAAGGAAATAGATCAGCGCCGCGCCGGTGGTGACGATGGCGGCCCAGACGGCTTCGACCGGGGCGCTGTCATGCAGGCCCAGCATCAGCGCGCCCAGCACCAGGAACAGGATCGACCAGACCGGCCAGAACGCGTGGGTGATACGCTCGGCCCACATGCCGGCCCAGGTCAGCGCCAAGGACCGGCGCATACGTCCCCATTTGCTGTGTTGCGTGCTGTCGGTATCGGTCATGCGGCCTTTCCCGGGGCCGCGACACGCCTATCGCGTCACAGCCACTGGGGGATGGTATCGCGGTTTATGATTTCGTCAAAGGTCGGGCGTCGGCGGATAACCGCGAATTGATCGCCCTTCACCAGCACCTCGGGGATCAGCGGGCGGGTGTTGTATTCGCTCGACATCACCGCGCCATAGGCGCCCGCGCTGCGAAAAGCGACCAGATCGCCCGCCCTGAGCGGGGGCAACAGGCGCGATTTGGCAAAAGTGTCGCCACTTTCGCAAACCGGGCCCACCACGTCATAGGGCTGCATCTCGATCCCCGGGGCGGGTTCGGCCACGGTCACGATGTCGTGATGCGCGTCATACATTGCCGGGCGCAGCAGGTCGTTCATCGCCCCGTCGAGAATCAGGAAATCGCGATCCTCGCCCGATTTCACGTAAATCACGCGGCTGATCATCAACCCGGCATTGCCCGCGATCAGGCGGCCCGGCTCGATCTCGATCTCGCAGCCCAGGTGCCCCAGCTCTTCCTTGACCATCTGGCCGTATTCCACCGGCAGGGGCGGCGCGGTGTTGTCGCGGGTATAGGGGATGCCAAGGCCGCCGCCCAGGTCCAGCCGGGTGATCTGGTGGCCATCCTCGCGCAGCGCCCGGGTCAGGTCGGCGACCTTGCGATAGGCCTGGCGATAGGGTTCCAGCTCGGTCAGCTGGCTGCCGATATGCACGTCGATGCCCACCACCTGGATGCCGGGCAAGCCGGCCGCATGCGCATAGACCGCGCGGGCGCGGCTGATCGGGATGCCGAACTTGTTTTCCGCCTTTCCGGTGGCGATCTTGGCGTGGGTCTTGGCGTCGACATCGGGGTTCACACGCACGGTGATCGGCGCGACCACGCCCAGCGATACCGCCACATCCGACAGCTCGTCCATCTCGGGCTCGGATTCCACGTTGAACTGGCGAATACCGCCTTCCAACGCCATGCGCATTTCCTCGCGCGTTTTGCCGACGCCCGAGAACACGATCTTGTCGCCCGGCACACCGGCGGCGCGGGCGCGGGCATATTCGCCGCCCGATACCACGTCCATACCCGCGCCCAGCTCGGCCAGGGTGCGCAGGATGGCCT
>JAASTF010000398.1 GCA_021767525.1 Paracoccaceae bacterium | reverse complement strand
TCACGTCGTCGATCATGTCGCCCGGCCCGCACAGGAAAATTCCGTCGGCGCCCGCCAGATCAATCGCCCCCGCCCGGCCCAGCGCGGCGATCTTGTCGCCGGTGATGCGCCCGTTCAGCAGATCGACATCCTGCGGCTCGCGGCTGAGCACATGGATCAGCGTGAAGCGGTCGACATAGCGATCCTTCAGCGCGTCCAGCGCATCGCGGAACATGATCGAGCCGAAATTGCGGTTGCCATAGACCAGCGTCACCCGCGCCCCGCGCGCCAGCGCCGCGCCGGCAATTGACACCATCGGCGTGATGCCCGACCCGGCGGCGATCAGCACAAGATCCTGCTCGCCATGTGTCACGAACCGGCCCTCGGGCGGCATCACGGCGATCCGGTCGCCGGGTTTCAACGATTGGCAAAAGGTGGAAAAGAGCCCGCCCTCGACCTTTTTCACGCCCACGCACAGGGGCTGACCCGGCAGTGACGCGATGGAATAGGACCGGCGCGCATCCTCGCCTTCCACATCGGCGCGCAGCGTCAGGTATTGCCCGGGCTGCCAGTCGAACCCGTCGGGTGTGTCGAACGTGATCGACACCGCGTCTGGCGTTTCCTGGCGAACCTCGCGAATGGTCAGGTCATGGAACATGGCGCCCCCCTTAGATGCATTTGAAGTAATCGAACGGCTCAAGACAGCTGAGGCAGCGATACTGCGCCTTGCAGGCGGTCGAACCGAATTCCGACAACCGCTCGGTCTCGCGGCTGCCGCAGCGCGGGCAGGTTACCTCGGGCGCGCCGAACAGCGTGGCCTTGCCGCCGCCATCCTCGGGCGGCGCGATGCCATAGGCGCGCAGTTTCTCGCGCCCCTCGGGCGTGATCCAGTCGGTCGTCCAGGGCGGAGTCAGCACCCGCTCGATCCGCGCGTCGAACCCGGCGTCGTGCAGTGCCGCCTCGATGGCCAATTCGATGGCCAGAACCGCAGGACAGCCAGAATAGGTGGGCGAGACCTTGGCCACCGCCACGCCATCCTCCAGCCGCACGTCGCGCAGGATGCCCAGTTCCGCCACGTTGACGCAGGGTACCTCGGGGTCGGGCACCGCGGCGGCGGCATCCCAGGCGCGTTGCGCCTCGGCTACCATGTGGCCCCCGGATGGGCGCGATAGACCGATTGCATCTCGGCCAGCATATGGCCCAGCCCCTCGCCATGCAGGCCATGGCGCCCGCCGGTCTGCGGGTAAGGCACCTCGGGCACCTCCAACAGCGCCTCGGCAAACACCTGGCCGATCACCTCGTCCCATGCGGCGCGCATCTCGGCCCGCACGGGCAGCACACCGCCCGCTTCGGCCTCGGCCGCGGCGGGCGAGCTCTCGAACAGTTCGTCGGTATAGATATGCAGCGCCGCCACCGCATCGCGCATGCGGGCGGCGCTTTCCTCGGTCCCGTCGCCCAGGCGGATCACCCATTCGCCGGCGTGACGAATGTGATAGGCCATTTCCTTTTCCGCCTTGCCGGCCACACCGCGCACGGTCTCATCCGTGCCCATCTCCAGCGTCTTCAGCCAAAAGGGCCGCATGAACGCCGCGAAATACAGGCTGCGCAGCATGGTGTGGGCGAAATCCTCGTTCGGGCGCTCGACCAGCAGGCAATTGCGATACTCCCGCTCGCCGCGCAAATAGGCCAGATCATCCTCGGACTGGCCCTTGCCCTCCAGCTTGCCGGCATGGTCGTACAGCGTGCGCGCGCTGCCGATCAGGTCCAGCGCCATGTTAGGCATGGCCAGATCCTCCTCCAGCATGGGCGCGTGCCCGCACCACTCGCTGATCCGGTGCCCCAGCACCAGGTGATCGTCGGCCAGCTCCAAAATCGCCTGATAGACGGCCATCACATATGCCCCACATCTTCGGGAATGTCGTAAAAGGTCGGGTGGCGATAGATCTTGTCGGCGGTCGGCTCGAAATTCTCGGCCGCCTGGTCGGGATCACTCGCCACGATATCGGCCGAGCGCACCACCCAGATCGAGGTGCCCTCGCCCCGCCGCGTGTACACGTCACGTGCCGCCTGCAGCGCCAACACCTCGTCAGCCGCATGGATGCTGCCCACGTGCTTGTGGCTCAACCCGTTGCGCGGGCGAATGAACACTTCCCAAAGGGGCGTCGTTGTCATGGCCCTAATCCTTCATCTTGCTGAATAAACTCCGGGGGTCCGGGGGCAGCGCCCCCGAAACTGCGGGACGGCGGGCGGGGCGACGCGGGCAAAGCCCGCGAGCGTCGCCCCGCCCGGCCCGCGTTATTCCGCCGCCATCTTGCGCGCGCGGCGCTTTTCGGCATGGGCCAGCGCGGCCTCGCGCACCCAGGCGCCGTTGTCCCAGGCGGCCTTGCGGTCCTTGATCCGGTCGCGCGCCATCGGCCCGTGGCCTTTCACCACGCGCCAGAACTCGTCCCAGTCGATCGGCCCGTGATCGTAACCGCCCTTTTCCTCGTTCCATTTCAGATCGGGGTCGGGGATCGTCAGGCCCAGGTATTCGGCCTGCGGCACTGTGGCGTCGATGAATTTCTGGCGCAGCTCGTCATTGGTAAAGCGCTTGATCTTCCACGCCATCGACTGGTCGCTGTGCTGGCTGTCGGCGTCATGCGGGCCGAACATCATCAGCGACGGCCACCACCAGCGGTTCAACGCGTCCTGCGCCATTTCCTTTTGAGCGGGCGTGCCCTGGGCCAGGGTCATCACGATTTCATAGCCCTGGCGCTGGTGGAACGATTCCTCTTTGCAGACGCGGATCATCGCGCGGGC
>JAASTF010000397.1 GCA_021767525.1 Paracoccaceae bacterium | reverse complement strand
CCGGCGGCGCTGCTGCACGCCTATCGCTGGATCATCGACAGCCGCGACGAGGCGACTGGAGAACGGCTGGATCAGCTGGAAGACCCGTTCAAGCTCTATCGTTGCCACACGATCATGAACTGCACCAAGACCTGCCCCAAGGGCCTGAACCCGGCGAAAGCCATCGCCGAGATCAAGAAGATGATGGTCGAACGCGCGGTCTGATCGCGACACGCCACACCGCACGAAGGCCGGCTTCCGCAAGGGGGCCGGCCTTTTTCATTGCCCGATCGATTATCCCAACGGCACGGAACAAAGGGCGCCGCGTCTGCCCGCAGCCCTCTGCTGCCCTTATCGCCTTGCACAGCCACGTGCAAACCTGCCTGCCATCCCGTCGCCGGCCCCGCGCCTTTGCCATTGCAACTTGTGCATAGCAGGCATCCTGCATCGTCCGATGTGTTTCGGCCCGCACGGGCCTATCTTCTGGCGCAGGGAGGGGATGTTCACATCTTCAAAAGGAACACCCCAATGAGCACGCAAACCACCACCAAAACCCCCGCACAGGCCGCGCTTGAGGCACTTGACCAGGCCTACGCCTATTACACCGACACGCCCCAGCACCCCAGCGCGAAACCCGTGCCGACGGGCGGCTATTTCGAATACGTGGCCGCAGCCGCCTGACCCGCCTGCCCCCACGTCGCCCGGTCCGCCGGTTGCGCCGCGCCCCCCTTCGCCCCTAGCATTGCGCACGAAGTAAAGGGGGGACGCCAATGACCGATGTCGTCATCGTGGGCGCCGGGCTGGCCGGGCTGGTCGCGGCGCACCACGCCATCGCGCGCGGACGGCACGTGACCATGATCGACCAGGAAGGCCCGCAATCGCTGGGCGGCCAGGCATTCTGGTCGCTGGGCGGGTTGTTCATGGTCGACACGCCCGAACAACGCCGCATGGGCATTCGCGACAGTGCCGATCTGGCGCTGTCCGACTGGCTGGGCAGCGCCGCGTTCGACCGGCCCGAGGATGCCAACCCACGCGCCTGGACCCAGGCCTTCGTCGACTATGCCGCAGGCCCCATGCGGGACGAGCTTGCCACCATCGGCATGCGCTGGTTCCCCGTTGTCGGCTGGGCCGAGCGGGGTGGCGCATTGGCGCATGGGCACGGCAACTCGGTCCCGCGGTTTCACATCACCTGGGGCACGGGCGAGGGCATCGTCGCCCCGTTCGTGCGCCTTGCGCAGCAGGCGCAGGCCGACGGCAAGCTGGTGCTGAAGTTCCGCCACCGTGTCACCGGGCTGACCGTCACCAACGGCGCCGTCACCGGCGTCACTGGCGACGTGCTGGCGGATGACGACGCCCGGCGCGGCGCCAGCACCAACCGCAGCGTCGCCGGCCAGTTCGACCTGTCGGCACAGGCGGTTATCCTGACCACCGGCGGCATCGGCGGCGATCACAAGCAGGTGCGCGCGCATTGGCCGACCGACCGCCTTGGCCCCGCGCCCCAACGCATGGTCGCAGGCGTGCCCGATTACGTCGACGGGCAAATGGCGCGCCTGGCCCAGCGCGCGGGCGCCCACGCCATCAACCAGGACCGCATGTGGCATTACTGCGAGGGGTTGCAGAATTTCGATCCGATCTGGCCCAACCACGGCATTCGCGTTCTGCCCGGGCCGTCCTCGATCTGGCTGGATGGCAATGGCGACCGGCTCGAGGCGCCTTTCATGCCTGGGTTTGACACGCTGGGCACGCTGCGGCGCATCCTGTCGGCCGGGCACGAGCACAGCTGGTTCATCCTGACGCAAAAGATCATCGAAAAGGAATTCGCGCTGTCGGGCAGCGAACAGAACCCCGACCTGACCTCGGGCAAATGGCGCATGGTGCTGCGCGAACGGCTGGGCAAGGGCGCAACGGCGGCGGTCGAGGCGTTCAAGGACAAGGGCGCCGATTTCATCGTGGCCCGCGATCTGGACACCCTTGTGCAGGGTATGAACGCGCTTACCCCCGACGCACCGCTGGACCCTGTTCATATCCGCACCCAGATCGCCGCGCGCGACGCCCAGATCGACAACGCTTTCGCCAAGGACGCGCAGGTGATCGCCATCCGCCAGGCCCGCGCCTATCGCGGCGACAGGTTCATCCGCACCGCCAAGCCGCACAAGATCCTCGACCCCGCCAATGGTCCGCTGATCGCCGTGCGCCTGAACATCCTGACCCGCAAATCCCTTGGCGGGCTGCACACCGACCTGAACGCGCGCGTGCTGCGCCCCGATGGCACGCCCTTTGACGGGCTGTTCGCCGCGGGCGAGGTCGCGGGCTTTGGCGGGGGCGGCTATCATGGCTATAACGCACTGGAGGGCACGTTTCTGGGCGGCTGCATCTTTTCGGGCCGGGCGGCGGGCCGGGCGGTCTGATGGTTTACATCCTTCTGATCGTGCTGGCGCTGGTCGTCACCGCCCTGGTATCGAACCGCGCCACCCGTGAATGCCGCTGGCGCGAATACCGCCAGCCCGACGGGCCAATCTGGCGCTGCGCGGCCTGCGGGGCGGAAACCCGCACGGAAAACGGCAAACCGCCGCGGCTGTGTCTGCGCAACAACAGCTGACCGCGCCGGCAAGAAAATTCGGCACGGCGAAAAAACCGTCTTGATCGACTCAATCCTTTGCCCCATATGCGCGATCAAGACGCCAACGCACGCGCCTCTGTCGAAAGGGGTTACACCCCTACGGTTACAGCAGCGACGGTAACGTCTCCCTTGGAACTTGGCCTTACCCGCCACCGGTCTGAACGGAGATGACCATGAACGCT
>JAASTF010000396.1 GCA_021767525.1 Paracoccaceae bacterium | reverse complement strand
CGCGCTGGTGCAGGCGCTGGCCCAGACCGAACTGGCGGTCGAGGCCGCGGTCACCGTGCGCGACAAGGTGGTCGAGGCCTACCAGGAAATCCTGCGGATGCCGGTCTGATGATGGACCAGGGCCTGTTCTACGACACGCTGCGCCAGGGCTTGTGGGTGGCCGTCATCACATCGGTGCCGATTCTGACCGTGGCCCTGATTGCGGGTGTCATCGTCGGGCTGTTTCAGGCGCTGACCTCGATCCAGGAAATGACCCTGACCTTCGTGCCGAAACTTGGCGCTATCGTCGTCGTCTATTGGATCTCGATGGGGTTCATGACGCAAACGCTTGTCAGCTTTTTCCAGGACACGCTGGTGCCCTTGATGATCGGCAGCTGACGACAAGACCAGAGGCAGGATATGGATAACGCAGGCTATACCACGTTGACCCGGCAGGCGGGCTTGATGCGCGAAATGCGGGTCGTGGCGAACAATATCGCCAACACGGCCACGACGGGTTTCCGCCAAGAGGGGCTGATCTTTGCCGAACACGTGAAGCGGGTCGAGAATGGCCCCTCGCTGTCGATGGCCACGGGCAACGTGCGCAACACGTCGATGATGCAAGGCGCGCTGACCCAGACCAATGGCCGTTTCGACCTTGCGATCGAGGGTGACGGGTTCTTTCTGATCGAAACGCCGCAGGGCGAAAGGCTGACCCGCGCCGGCAGTTTCACCCCCAATGCCGAGGGCGATCTTGTCACGAATGACGGATTTCGCGTGCTGGATGCGGGCGGCGCCCCGATTTTCGTGCCGCCCGACGCGGCGAACCTGGGCATTTCCGCCGACGGCACCATCAGCCACGAGGGGCGTCCGCTGGGCCAGATCGGTCTGTACCGCCCCGTCGATCCCAACGGCATGATCCGCGAAGATGGGGTCATGTTCCGCTCGGAAGGCGGGATCGAACCGGTAGAGAACGGCCGCATCCTGCAAGGTTTCCTGGAGTCGTCGAACGTGGATCCGATCAGCCAGATCGCCCGCATGATCGAGGTCCAGCGGGCCTATGAGATGGGCCAGAAATTCCTCGATTCCGAAGACGAGCGCATCCGAACCGCCATCAAGACTTTCATCCGCTAACCGCAGGAGGCCGCTATGCGTGCTTTGAAGATCGCCGCAACGGGCATGTCCGCCCAGCAAATGCGGGTCGAAACCATCTCGAACAACCTCGCCAACATGTCGACCACCGGCTACAACGCGCGCCGGGCCGAGTTTTCCGACCTGCATTACCAGCAGGCCGCCCGCGCCGGCACCGTGAACGCCGCCGATGGCACCGTTCTGCCGACCGGTGTGCAGCTTGGCCTTGGCGTGCGCCCCGCCGCCGTATCGGTGAATATCGCCCAGGGCGCGCTCAGCCAGACCGGCGGCGACCTGGACGTGGCCATCGACGGCCAGGGCTATCTCGAGGTGACACTGCCCTCGGGCCAGGCGGCCTTTACCCGCGATGGCGGGCTGAAACGCACGGGCGACGGGTTGATCGTGACCTCGGATGGCTTTCCGGTGCAGCCCGAGATCGTGATCCCGGCCGATGCGCGCTCGATCTCGATCAATGCCGATGGCGAGGTCTATGCCTATTTCGACCTCGCCACCGAAGCGCAGCTTTTGGGGCAGTTCAACCTGGTCGGGTTCACCAACCCCAAGGGGCTGGAGGCGGTCGGATCGAACCTTTTCACCGAAACCGAGGCCTCGGGCCCGGCCCTTGTCACCACACCCGGCCAGGATGGGCTGGGCACCCTGCGGCAAGGCTATCTGGAGGACAGTTCGGTTGACCCGGTGCGCGAAATCACCGAGCTGATCGAGGCGCAGCGCGGATACGAGTTGAACTCCAAGGTCATTTCCGCCGCCGACCAGATGCTTGGCGCAACCGCGCAGGTGCGGTGATGCGGGTTCTTGCTTTTTGCGGTCTTTTGACCGTCGGCGCCATGCCCGCCCATGCCGACACGCTTGTCGCGGCGCGCACCTTGCGGGCGCAGACGATCGTCACAGCCGCCGATTTGATCCTGCGCAAAGGCACAGACGAGGGGCTGGCCGATCCGTCGCTTGTCATCGGCCAGGAAACCCGCGTGACCATCTATGCCGGGCGCCCGCTACGCGTCGGCGACCTTGGCCCACCCGCCATCGTCGAGCGTAACCAGATCGTCCCACTGGTGTTCGAATCCAGCATTCTGCGGATCGAAACCGAAGCGCGCGCGCTGGACCGCGCCGGCGCGGGCGAGGTGATCCGCGTGCTCAACCTGTCGTCCCGCAACCCGGTTACGGGCCAGGTGCAACCAGATGGCACCGTTCTTGTGAAAGGTATGAATTGATGCGCTATTCCGTTCTTGTCCTGGCGGCGCTTGTCACGCTTTCGGCCTGCGGCCGGTCCGGTCATATCGGCAAGGCGCCCGATTTCACCCCGATCGAGGACACGCCGACCCACAACGCGATGTTCAACCCCGGCCTTCCGATGCAGCAAGAGGTGCTGCGCCCGGTCGATCAGGCATCGCTGTGGCGCGCTGGGCGTCAGTCCTTGCTGGGCGACCGGCGCGCGATGCGGCGGGGCGATATCCTGACCGTGGTCATCGAGATCGACGACGAAGCCGAGATTTCCAACAGCACGCAACGCGCCCGCGACGGCGCGGAAAGCCTGGGCGTGCCCGGTCTGCTGGGTATCCCGCAGCGCATCGACGAACGCCTTCCCGAAGGCGCGTCGATGGCCGAGGCGGTGTCGATCTCGTCCACATCTTCCAGTTCCGGCAGCGGATCGGTGCG
>JAASTF010000074.1 GCA_021767525.1 Paracoccaceae bacterium | reverse complement strand
GCCACATGGCCTGATCCGCGAAAGCGGCCTCCATCGACGCACCGGCAGACAGGCCATAAAGCAGCATAAGCATAAGGCGTTGGCGCAGGATTTCGTCGGGCATGTCGGGGGCCAGCTTGCGGATCGCGGCAAAACAGCGGCGCGTGCCCCGGTCTTGCCCTGACGTGGCTTCGAACATCAGTTCTCGGTGGCTGATCATCACTGCGGAAAAGAACCGCAGGCGATAGGCCTCGTCGCTTTGCGGCGGGGTGTCGGGCGCGGGCAGGGTGGGAATCAGGATCGCGGTGACATCGCGCACCGAGCGCGGGCCGCCCGCGGCCTCGAGCGCATCAAGGCGCGCATTGTTTGACGCGTCCAGGATTTTTCCCACGTCGCTGACCAGTTCACGGATCAGCGCATCGCGCGAGGAAAAGTAATAGGTGATCGAGCCGTTGTTCTTTTGGCCGGCGGCCAGCTGGATGTCGCGGATCGATACGTTCTCGACACCCTTTTCCGCAAACAACCTGAGTGCGGCGCTTTTCAGCCTGCGCCGTGTCCGTTCGCCTTTGTTCAAGTTTTCGGCCTGTTCCAACCGCAGGACTCCGGTGACGTGTGCCCTTGAACAGACAGCAATTCGGCCGCGAACGAAAGACGGCAAATTCCGATTTATTAAGACGCTGCTTGAAAAACGCCCGTCGCAGCCGTAGGGATTCGAGTGTCGCAGCCCGCTGAGGAGAGGGCCGTGACGCCACCGGCTCGCAGCCAAGGTGACGCGCGTCTTGCAGCACGCCAGGCAGCGGCGCGGCGGACTGGGCGAAACGGCCCGGCACGGATCACGGCGCAGGGAGGAGACGCCATGAAACATCCATCTGCATTCGCGCAAAGCCATCCCGATAAGGTGGCCTATCTGATGGCGGGCAGCGGCGCGGCACTGACCTATGGCCAGTTGGAAAGCCGGTCGAACCAGGGGGCACAGGCCTTTCGCAGCCTGGGCATCCAGCAGGGCGAGACGATCGCCTTTCTGTTCGAAAACAGTCTGGATTTCGTGGTGATCAGCTGGGCGGCGCAGCGTGCGGGCCTGTTTTACACCGCCATCAGTCAGCACCTGACGGCCGATGAAATCGCCTATATCGCCACCGATTGCGCGGCGAAAATCCTGATCGTGTCATCGAAATTCGCGGACATGCTGCCAATGCTGCGCGCCGCCTGTCCGGGGCTGCGCATCTTTGTTGCGGGCGGGGCCGCCGACGGGGCCGAGGATTGGACAGCGCTGGCGGCATCAATGTCCGACACGCCCATCGCAGATCAGGCTGCCGGGGCAGACCTGCTGTATTCGTCGGGCACGACGGGGCGGCCCAAAGGCATCGCGCGCAGCTATACGCCGCAACCGGTAGATACCGTGATCCCGGCGCTGATGACCCTTCTGTGCGACGACATGGGCCAGATGGACGAACACTCGGTCTACCTGTCGCCCGCGCCGCTATATCACGCGGCCCCGCTGCGCACGTCGATGCGGGCCGTGGCGCTGGGGGGCACGGTGATCGTGATGGAGAAGTTCGACGCCGAAGACATGCTGCGGCTGATCGAAAAGCACCGCGTGACGCACACGCAGGTCGTGCCCACGATGTTCGTGCGGATGCTGAAACTGCCCGCCGAAACGCGCGAGAAATACGACACCTCGTCCTTGCGCATCGCGATACATGCCGCGGCCCCCTGTCCGCGCGAGGTGAAGGCGCAGATGATCGATTGGTGGGGTCCGATCCTGATCGAATACTACGCCGGGTCCGAGGCCAACGGGATAACGCTGACCACCTCGGACGAGTGGCTGAAAAATCCGGGCACCGTCGGCAAATCGCTGATGGGCGACATCGTCGTGGTCGATGAAAACGGCGCCGAACTGCCGCCCGGGCAGATCGGGCAGATCTATTTCGACAGCGGGGTCGAGTTTCAGTATCGCGGCGACCCGGACAAGACCGCCAAGGCCTATTTGCGGCCCGGCTGCGCGACCTTGGGCGATATCGGCTATGTGAACGAAGATGGCTATCTGTTCCTGACCGACCGCGCGTCCTATACGATCATCTCGGGCGGGGTGAATATCTATCCGCAAGAGATCGAGGACACGCTGATCGGCCATCCATCTGTTGCGGACGTGGCGGTTTTCGGCGTCCCGAACGACGAAATGGGCGAAGAGGTCAAGGCCGTTGTGCAGTTGGAGCAGGGTGAGGCGCCGTCGGAGGCGCTGGCCGCCGACCTGATCGCCTGGTGCAAGGCGCGGCTGTCGCATGTGAAGGCACCGCGCAGCGTCGATTTCCGCGAAACCCTGCCGCGCACGCCGACCGGCAAGCTGGTTAAACGCAAACTCAAGGACGAGTACTGGCCGGCCGAAACTCCGGCGGCTTGAAAAAGGAAGGACAGAACATGGACATCAAGGGACAGGCCGCCATCGTCACCGGCGGCGCCTCGGGGCTGGGCGGCGCGACCGTCGACATGCTGGCCGCGGCCGGGGCGAAGGTCACGATCTTCGATCTTAACGAAGAGCTGGGCCAAGAAAAGGCCAAGGCCGTGGGCGGCACCTTCATCAAGGTGAACGTGGCCGATGAAAGCGCCGTCGAGGCGGCGATCGTGCAGGCCGAAGAGGCCCACGGAACGGCGCGCATCCTGGTCAATTGCGCCGGTATCGGCACCCCGAAAAAGGTGATCGACCGCGATGGAAACGCGATGCCGCTGGGCGATTTCACGTCGATCATCAACGTGAACCTTGTGGGCAGTTTCAACGTGTTGGCCAGGTTCGCCGAAAGGCTGCACAAGGCCGATCCGCTGGGCGAAGAGCGCGGCGTGATCATCAACACCGCCTCGGTCGCGGCCTTCGACGGGCAGATCGGGCAGGCGGCCTATTCCGCGTCCAAGGGCGGGATAGTCGGCATGACCCTGCCCATCGCGCGGGAACTGGCCCGCTATGGCATCCGTGTGATGACCATCGCGCCGGGCCTGTTCCTGACGCCCCTGATGGCGACCCTGCCGCAAGAGGCACAGGACAGCCTGGGCCGCCAGGTGCCGTTTCCGCCGCGCCTGGGCGACCCCACCGAATTCGCCGCGATGGTTCAGGCCATCGTTACCAACATCATGCTGAACGGCGAGACAATTCGCCTGGACGGCGCAATCCGGATGGCCCCGAAATGACCTTTCCCCTGACCAATGACGGCATGTCCGACCGCGCGCTCGAAATTGCGCAGCGGGTCGAGGATTTCGTGCGCACCACCATCGCCCCGTACGAGCATGACCCGCGCCGCACCGCGCATGGGCCCACCGACGAGCTGGCGCTGGAGATGAAGGCCAAGGCGCGCGAGGCCGGGGTGCTGACGCCGCATATCCTGGCGGACGGATCGCACCTGACGCACCGCGAAACCGCCTGCGTGCTGATCCGCTCGGGCCTGTCGCCCCTGGGGCCGGTGGCCTGCAACGTCGCGGCCCCGGACGAGGGTAACATGTATTTGCTGGGCCACGTGGGCTCGCCCGAGTTGAAAGAGCAGTTTCTCGCCCCGATGGTGCGCGGCGAGAAACGGTCGGCCTTTTTCATGACCGAGCCGGCCGAGGATGGCGGCGCCGGGTCCGACCCGTCGATGATGATGACCACCTGCCGCCCCGACGGCAATCATTGGGTCATCAACGGCCGCAAGACCTATATCACCGGTGCCGAGGGCGCCGGGGTCGGGATCATCATGGCCAAATCCGACGAGGGGGCCTGCATGTTCCTTGTCGATCTGCCCGATCCCGCCATTCGTATCGAGCGGGTAATGGACACGCTCGACAGTTCGATGCCGGGCGGCCACGCGGTCGTGACCATCGACAACCTGCGCGTGCCGGCCACAGCGATGCTGGGCGAAAGCGGCGAGGGGTTTCGCTATGCGCAGGTGCGTCTGTCGCCGGCGCGTCTGACCCATTGCATGCGCTGGCTGGGCGCCTGCATCCGCGCCAACGAGATCGCGACGGATTACGCGAACCGCCGCCACGCCTTCGGCAAACCGCTGGTCGATCACGAAGGGGTCGGTTTTATGCTGGCCGACAACCTGATCGATCTGAAACAGGCCGAGCTTATGGTCTATTGGTGCGCCGATATCCTGGATACCGGAGTGCTGGGCACGGTCGAAAGCTCGATGGCCAAGGTCGCCGTCTCCGAGGCGCTGATGCGCGTGGCGGATCGCTGCGTGCAGGTGATGGGCGGTCAGGGCGTGACCAGCGATACCATCGTCGAGCAGGTGTTCCGCGAAATCCGCGCGTTCCGCATCTACGATGGCCCGACCGAGGTGCACAAATGGTCGCTGGCCAAAAAGATCAAGCGCGACTGGAAGACGGCGCAAACCACCTGAAACCGACGGGTGGGGCGCGCGCCCGCGCGCCCCGGTCGGAAACCCGGGCGGCACATTCGGGCCTGCGCCACGGCCCGGGCTGTCCCGCCTGCTTTTTTCAAAAATCCTCGCTGGTGTGATGCGCGTCACATCCTGCCTGCCGGTCGACGGCTATCGTCATCTGCGACAGACCACGACACCGGCACCGCGCGGGCCCACGGATCGCCAAATGATCCGCCCCGCACGATCCGCCGCGATTTTGAAAGAAGCAGGAGTTTGCGATGCGTTCCTTTTTGACCGGCATTTTGATGTGCTGCGCCACTTCGGCCGGCGCGGTCACCTTTAACGGCGATTTCAGCAACGGTCTGGCCGGGTTCGACCTGGATGCCTGCGGCCTAAGCTGCGGCCGGCCTACCGATCCGTTTTTCGACATCCTGACCAATGGCGGCAACCCGTATCTGGGCGTGACGACAAGCACTTCGTTGCTGGGGGTCACTCAGGCCAGCGCCAGCATCGATATCCAGATCGGCACGGGGGCGAACCTGCTGAGCTTTGACGCGGTGCAGTTTCCCACCCGCGACGATCCCGGATCGCGCGGTGGCAGCCCGTTCTACGACGCGCTGAGCGTGCTTGTGATCGACAGCGCGTCGCGGTTTCATTTCCTGTTCGACATCGTTGCCGCCGGAGCGGTTTTCAATCCCTTTTCCAATCCCGCCATCGGGGTGACACAAACCGCCCCGTCGGACCCGTTCTTCGACACCGGCGTTGCCGTCGATCTGCGCGCGTTCGAGGGGCAGACCCTGTCGCTGGGCGTCTATGCCTTCACCGAAAGCGACGGCGTCATGCTGTATGGCGGTTTCGACAATTTCACGCTGACCAGCCTTGGTGGCAGCACCGTTCCGCTGCCGGCCAGCCTGCCGCTGCTATTGGGCGCGGTCGGCCTTTTGGGCCTGGCCCGGCGCCGCTGGGCGGGCTGACGCCTGCCTTTCCATTCACAGCCAACCACAAAGGAAAACGCCATGACAACCGCGATCGCGGACAGCGCAGCCATGTCCAAAGCCCCCCGTCATTTTCTTGACGAAGACCAGCCGGATACCCCCATTCCCGAAATCGACCGCCTGGGCGATCGCGCGGCCATCGACGCGGCAAGCGAAGACGCACTGACCCGCAAGTTCGACGACTATGCCAGCGCTGCGCCAATCCTTGTCGCCCATCATGACTGGCAAAGGATGCGGTTTGAGGAAACCTATGAACACTATGTTCGCATCTTCACCAGCCTCGAGACGCTGGAAAGCATCAAGCAGACGACCGAGGCCGTCGCCCCCAGTTTCGACCTGTTGGAAGAGTTCGAGCTGATCGCGCTGCCTGCGGATGTCGCAAGGGCCGGCGCGGTGATCGGCAAGATCTCGTTGTACGGGGGCGCGGTGGCGGCCCTCGGCGGGCTTGGGCGCGCAAGCTATCAATCCTACAAGGCGTCCAGGGCGCTGGCCTTGGCCAAGGGCAAGCCGGTCGGCGCGGCGCGCCCGCCATCCTTTGTCGCCAGTGCGAAGACTGCAAGCCGCATGAAGGCCGTGGCCAGCCTGGGCGCGCTGCTGACCGTCGGTTCGGCGGCGGTGGGGATCATCGCCACGATCGAAAACACCAAGCGCCGGATGGAATTCCTGCGCGACTCGGTTGAATCCTATCAGAACTGGTATGCCGCGACGCGCCAGGGCATCGACGACATGTCGGCGGCCTCGGTCCAGATGGAAAGCGCGATCAACGACTTGATGGAGACGCTGGGCGTCACCACCCCCGAAGAGCTTGAGGCCTATCTGGGCGGCATCGTTCAAAGCGCCGGCGAATTGCAGGGCGCGTTGAAAACCGCCACGCGCATGCTGTGCGCCGCCCCCCCTGTCACGCCCGAGCTGGTGGTCACCTATACCGGTCTGCCCGAGGCAACCGTGGCCCGCCGCGCCGCGTTGATCGCGCGCAACCCGGGTATCTGCCAGACAGGGGGCTAGGCGCATGTTCGCCGAGATCGGGAAGTTCCTGCAAAAGAACCTTGTCGAGCCGGTGGACAAGGCCGTGATCCGCCCGATCGACAAGGCGATCGTCCGGCCGATCCGGGAAGCCACCGACAAGGCGTATGCCCTGCGTCACGAACGCAAACGGGTCGAGACGCTGGAAAAGAAGAATGCCGGGCTGCGCCCGCGCTTTTTCAAGGCACAGCAGGACCTGGCCGCCGCGCAGGCCGAGTACGAACGCGCCAGCGAGGATTTCACCAGCCAGCACGGGCGTCCGGGAATGACCCCGGCCGCGCCGCCCGGCACGCCGCTGGCGCGCGTCGACCCCCGGGCCGGCACGCCCGATCTGTTGCGTGCGGTCGAGGATGGCAGCCGGTTCGTTCTGAAGACCGTATCGCTGGGCCTGACCGAGGCGATTTTCAACAAGGACGAGATTCCGCGCGAACGGGCATTTTTGAACAAGCGGATCGCGCGGCTGGAACAAGAGGCCCGCCACCTGGGCGACGCTATCGCGCAGCTTCGCCAGGCCGAGGCGCGCTACAAGGCGGCGACCGTCGAAATCCGCGCCGAACACGCCCGCCTTGGCATCGACGCCACCGCCTCGGACGTGCACGTGATCACCGCACGGGCCGGCGCGCAGAAAGAGATCATCCAGCGCCTTCTGCGCGATGATCTGCCCCAGCAAAGCATCGCCGATATCACCGGCATCCCGCCCGAGATGATCGCCGAAGTGGCGCGAAATTCCCCAATGCGAAAGGGCTCGTAATGTCCATCCAGTTCCCCGACATTTCCGATACGATCTTTTTTGAACCCGGCAAGACCGACCAGCTGTTGCACGATCTCGAGGTGCAGCGGTCCGCGTTGCAAACGCTGCATGCCGACAGCGTGCAAAAGGGCATCGCGCTGTCCGAGGTCGTCTCGGATCTGCAATTGATGGAAGAAAAGACCCGGTTCTTCGCCCAGATGGTGGACAAGACCCAGGGCGTGTTCGTGCCGCCGCCCATGGGTGAGGCCGAGATCGGGATGCTGGCGATCCAACAGCTTGTCTTCGGCAACCTGTCGAAGTTTTCCAACATAGCCGGGTTGCTGGCTGCACCGTTGGTCGTGGATGTCGTGTTTCGCGCGGGCCTGCATGTGGGACGGATCAGCAAAGTGGGCAGGGTGTCGCGCATGATGTCGCACGCGCGCTATGCCAAGGTGATGAAATTCGCCAAGGGGGCCGTGGTGCTGGCCGTCGCGGCCGAGGCCGCCGGCATGATCATCGGCATGGTTGCCTCGAAGCAGATGAACGACCAACTGCGCGCCGAGCTGGCCGACCTGCGCAAGAAGACCGCCAAGGGCCGCAAGGATTTCAAGCAGCTTGAGGCCGGGCTGGCCGACGCGAAGGCGCAGCGCGACGAGATGCTGGCCCAGGCCGGGGTCGCCACTTCGGAAGAGTATGTGCGCACGATAAACGAGGCGCTTGCCCAGATGGGCCGGCAAAAGGCCAATTTCGACACCGCTCGCCGCATGGTTCAGCACCAGATGCCCGACGCGGTGATCTTGTCGATGCTTGACGGGATGACCGATGCGGCGCTGACGATGATCAAGCGCCGGTTGCAGGCCGAGCAAAGCCTGGCCGCCGGTGCCGATCCGTCGCAGGTGGCCGTGCAGATGGGTCTGTCGCCCGAGCAGGTTGCCGAGATCGCCGTTGTAATCGCGGGGCGCGACGCGCTGGTGCGCGGCGCGGGGCTGGAGGAGGTCGCCGCGACCATCGCGATCGGCCCAGGCCTGCTGGACGATATCGACGACATGCTGGACGAGGCGTTGCCCGACCATTGGCCCGAGATCGAGGCGTCCACGCCGCTGGACGAGCTGGCGGCGAAACTGCTGCTGTCCGAGGCCGCGCTGCTGGATTTGCGATGCGAGTTGCAGGGCAAGACGCAGATTGCCGCGGGCGGTGACGTCGGTGAAATCGCCGCGGCGCTTGGCGCCCCGCGTGACACGGTCGTGCGCTGGGCCTCGGCGCTGCCGCTGGCGACCGAGGCGGCGCGCACCCAGCGCGCGCAGGGGATCACCGATCCGGCCGACCTGGCCGCCGCCAACCGCCTGCCGCTGGCCCTGGTGCCGGCGGAACCGGCGTAACGGCCCCGGCGCGCGGGGCGTGGGTCATGGATCTTCTGGCATCTCCGCTTGCGGCCGACCTGATCGGCAGGATTCGCGCCGGCCATGCTCCCGGCGCTGGCGACGGTCCATCTGCGCTTGAGCGGTTTTTCTGGTTACATGCCGCGCGCGGCAGCGGCGACGGGCAGCGTCTGCGGATCTGGCCCAGCCACGATCCCAAGGCCGCACCGGCCGATCCTCGCGCCGCGCCGGTTCGGCTGTGCAACCTGGTTTTGCAGGGCGGCGGCACGCTGGGACTGGCCCATGCCGGGTTCGTGACCGGGCTCGAGGCTGCGGGCATTCGGTTCGCCGGGTTGGCGGGCACCTCGGCGGGGTCGATCCTGGCGATGGGCATCGCCGCGATCCGTGGCGGCGATCTTACCCGCGAAACCAGTGATGTGCTGGTCAAGATCACCGAGGCGGTGCCGATGGACAGTTTCATCGACGGGCCGCGCCCGGTGCGCGTCCTGATCAAGCGCGCGTTGAAGGGCCATCGCCTGGTCTGGCCGCAGCACTGGCCGGGGTTGATCGCCACCTTGTTGCGGCTGCGCGACCGGCGCGGGCTTAATCATGGAGCCGCCTTCGAAACCTGGTTCGCTGCGGTGATGCGGGCGCAGGGGTGGAACAGGATCGAGGATATGTATGCCGCGCTCGACGCGATCTGGGCCGACCTTGCCGATCTGCGTGCACTGCATCCGCAGGGCCCCGGCCGCGCACCGGTGCTGCGCGATCCTTCGGGCGTGGATACGGCACTGTCCGGCCGGCCGGGCGCGGCCTTGCTGCAACTGATTTCGATGGCGATGCCCGTGGGTGTCAAGTTCAAGCTGCCACAGGATCTGTATTATCTCAGCGCCGAATACCAGCAGATTTCACCCGCGCGGCTGGTGCGCACATCGATGTCGATCCCCGCGTTTTTCGAGCCGGTCGTGATGCAGACCAACCCCGAAACGTGGGCCGCCCGGGTGCGGACCGAGCTATCCGACCTGTTGTCGCGCGACCGCGCGCACAGCTTCGAAGACTTGTCCGAGCTGATGTTCCTTGATGGCGGCATGATGTCGAACCTTCCCAGCGACAGTTTCCGCGACCTGATGCCGGATATGCCGACGATCGTGGTGCCGCTTGTGTCGGGGGGCGCGTCGCCCGCGATCACGCGGCGCCGCCGTTTCGCCGATCTGGCCGCCGATGCGGGGGCCTGCGGCTCGGCGGTGCGGCTGCAACGCGACCGCGAAACCTGGGCGCAGAACAGCATGTTGCGCGCCGTGTTCGACCAGGCCGAACAGAACGCGCCCGACGTGGTGGCCGGCCGCCGCCCGCGCCGCCGGTATCCGGTGGCCATCGCCCCGATCGATACCGACGATGCGAATTGGCTGAATTTCGTGATGACCGCCCAGGAAAAGGCGCAGTTGTTCGAAAGCGGGCTGAAACGTGCTCATGATTTCCTTGAAACCCTGAAAACGGAACAGACCACATGAGCCTGCAAATGTTCGATCACGCTTTTCCGGGGTTTTCCGATCTTGAAACGCCGCAGCCCTACGACGATGCGCCCGGTGCCGAGGCGGCGCTGCGCGGGTTCGAGGCGGATGTGCTGGCCGCGCTGGGCGAGGGGCGTTTGGCAACCGACGATGGCGCGACCCGTGCTGTGCAGTTGAGCGCGCTGGAGGATCACATGCGCGCGACGGTAACGATTTGGGTGGCCGCGATGATGCCGCCCGAGCTGGCCACGGAAAGCAGCGATTTCACGGTTGAACAGGCGCAAGGCGCCCGCCTGCCGTTGGAGGAACAGCTGCCCCGCCTGGAAGGCGGCGACGTGCCGCCCGAGGATGCGGCGGTGTATTACCGTTTGCTGAACACGACGCTGGAACAAAGCTATCAGGCCTTGCTTGATCATCTGACCGCCGCGCGCGTCGCCGAAGAGATGGACACCCCCACCTATATCGAGCGGCTGCGCGGCGCCGTCGGCCGTGTGCGCGAAGGATCGCGCGCGCAGGCCGCCCGGCTTGAGCCGCATATCGCCACCGCGCAGGTGGTGGCCGCCCGCCTTGCCATCGCCACCTCGGTGCTTCGGTTCTTGCGCGCGCAGGCCGTGCCGCGCCTTGCGGACACGGCACCGGGCGACGGCGCAGATCTGGACGCGGCGCTTGCCCGGCTGGAAGGCTTTGTCGCGAACGCGCGCCGGTTTGCGGATCATTTCCGCCGGTTCCTTGATCTCAGCCATGCCAGCCTGACCCGGCTGCGCCGTGATTTCGCATCGCAGGCGAACATGGCCGGTGCCGAGGGCGAAGCGACCCTTGTCTCGCGCGAGATCGAGCGTCACGCCTTTTTTCGTCCGCTGCCGCTGGTCTGGGCGCTGGCGATCACGCTGCTGGTCAAGATCGTGCTGGCGCATAACAGTTCGGAAACGCTGCATTACCTGGCCATTCCGATCCTGGTGGGCAGTTTCGTGCTGACCTGGTCGCTGTCGATCTTCATCGGGGTCAGGGCGCGGGTCAACCGCATGAAAGAGGTGCAGGCCCATACACGGCAGCAGATGCGCCACGTTCTGATGCTGGACGACACCGACGACGAGTTGATCGAGTTTCCACACATTGCCCCCGATCACGAGGCCCCGCGGCCCAAGCGGCTGGCCCCCTTCGCCTATCGCGGTCACGCTTTTCGCCACAAGCGCGCGGTGATGCGGCGCAATCTTCTGGCACTGGCGATCCCGGCGGTGCTGGGGGCGGTGGTGTTGATCGCTCGCGACCGGGCGGGTCATGATTTCATCGCGCGGTTTTCCGGCCAGGGGCCGTGCATTCTGGCCAGCGGGCGGATGGTCTTCGCCACGCCGCGCTCGTATTTCGTGCAGCCGGGCGGTGGTGACAGCGGGCCGTTTGCCTGGGCGCTCAAGCGCGTGTTCCCCGAACTGCTGGCCGAAGTGGTGGACCGGTCCGCTGTCATTCGCGTGACACGCGGATTGCACCCGCCCGAACCCGGTAACGGCGCCCGCGGCCTGCGCGACTGCCTGTCGGACGACCCCGCGCAGAAGGAGGCCGGGCAGGGCCAGGCCGCGGCAGTCACGGTGGACCTGGGCCATACAAGCCTTGAAATCCTGACACAGGCGGTGATGGCCGGGGCGACCCCCGCACCAAGACTGGCTGACCCGATCATGCTTAAGGCGCGCCAAAG
>JAASTF010000073.1 GCA_021767525.1 Paracoccaceae bacterium | reverse complement strand
GGTTTGATTATCGACAGTAGCGCCGGTGCGGGCGGCACCGGCAGCGCCTGGTCGGTGCGCGGGCAGCTGGAATTCGCGGATCTGGGGCTGTCCATGCCCGGCCGCGTTCTGGCCTATTGGGAAAGGCGCGATGCGGGCTTTTCCACGCTGGATTACCAGGTCACCGACGACGAGAAACTGTGGGGCCTGGCGCTGGATGTCGAACCGACCGACCGGCTGGGCTTCAGGCTTTATGCCGACGTGCTGGACAGCGCCTCGGGCAAAGAGGCGCGCGAGATCGGGGCCGAGCTGACCTGGCGCGCCAGCGACCGGCTGACCTGGGATCTGGGCATCGAGCGGCTGGATCTGGCCGCGCCGGGCGGCCCTGCGGATGAGAACGGCGCGCGCACCGACATGGCGCTGCGCGCAACGATCACGCAAAGCGACGTTCTGAAATGGTATGTTTATGGCCAAAGCACGCTGGAGCGTTCCGGCGGGTTGGAGCGTAACGACCGTGTTGGCGTCGGGCTAAGCTATCGTTTCGCCCCGAACTGGACCTTCGACGGTGAAATCTCGGACGGGTCGCTGGGCGCGGCGGGGCAGGCGCTGCTGACCTATCAAAGCGACGGCTATGACAGTCGTTATTTCGGCTATCGTCTTGAACCCGGGCGCGATTTCGCAGGCGTCGACCTGGTGGGCCGCGACAGGGGGCAATTCGTCATCGGTGGCAAGCGCCGTCTGTCCGACCGCTTGGACGTTTACGGTGAAAACACCTATGATCTGTTCGGCCGCCACCAGTCGCTGACCAGCAGTTACGGCGTGGAATACCGTCACACCGATTACCTGAGCTATTCCGCCGGTTTCGAAATGGGCCGGATCGACGACAGCGTGAATGGCGATTTCGACCGCAACGCCCTGTCGCTTGGCCTGCGCTATGACAATCCCGAGGGCCTGGCCGCGCGCGCCCGGCTGGAGCTGCGCCGCGACCGGGGGCTGACCGCTGGCACGATCCGCGACGCCGATGCGTTTCTGCTGACGGCGCAAGCGCGCTACAAGATCGACGAGTCGCGCCGCTTGATCTTCAACCTGGAACATTCCGACACGGACAGCGATCAATCGTCGATCCTGGATGGCGAATACACCGACATTTCGCTGGGCTATGCCTATCGGCCGGTGCTGGACGACCGGCTGAACCTGCTGTTCCAGTACCGTTACCTGCGCGACATGGTGGGCCAAAGGATCGACGGCACCGACACCGTGGGGCCCAGACAGGAAAGCCATGTGCTGTCGCTGGACGCCGATTACGACCTCAACCCGCAATGGACGCTGGGCGCGAAGGTCGGCGTGCGGATCAGCGAAAGCTCGCCCAGCGAGGGCGTGGCCTTTGCGCAAAACGATGCCTGGCTGGGAGTGGTGAACCTGCGCTATCACCTGGTTCACAACTGGGACATCCTGCTTGAGGCCCGCCATCTACAGGCCGACCAGGCGGGCGTGTCGGAAACCAGTTTCCTGGGGGCGGTCTATCGCCAGTTCGGGCCGAACGCCAAGATCGGCCTGGGCTACAACTTTGGCAGCTTTTCGGACGACCTGACCGACCTGACCTATGACGACAAGGGCGTATTCCTGAACGTCATCGCCAAGTTCTGAGGCGCGGCGGTCACGCCCGGTATGGCGCCGTGCCTCCGCGTTGCCGCGGCCCGCAATCGCGGTTACGGCCATGTCGGCATATCGGTGGACAGCTGCGCCTCGGCCAGCCTTGCGAAATCGGGGGCAAGGGCACCGACGCTTCGGGCATTGGCACTGGTGGCCTGTCCGGCCTCGGCCCGGGCGGTGATGCCCTCGCAGATCACGGCAAGCCGGAACAAGGCAAAGGCGCGGTGGAACGGGCGCAACGGCGCGTCGCAGCCCCCGGCCCGATGGTAGGCCTCCAGAAAAGCGGCTGCATCTGGCAGGCCCAGCTTTGCCAGGTCCAGCCCTGCCAGCCCGCCCATCTGGTTCGGACGCAGTTGATAGAACATGCCCCAGTGTGCCAGGTCCGACAGTGGATCGCCCAGGGTCGAGAGCTCCCAATCCAGCACGCCGGTGATCCGGGCCGGGTCGCCGGAATAAAGCAGGTTGCCCACGCGGTAATCGCCATGCACCAGGGTCGTCGGGTTTTCGGGCGGGATGTTGCGGGCGAACCAGTCAGCCAACGCGTCCAGCCGCGCGTCACGGCGATGGTCCAGCGCCTGCCATTGCCGGGTCCAGCGGGTGACCTGCCGGGCAAAGAACCTGCCGTCGCGTCCGACATCCGACAGGCCGGCGGCCGTGATATCGACCCCGTGCAGCCGGGCCAACACGCGCGCGGCGTCCAGGTGCACCGCCTGCCGATTGCCTGGGGAAAGGTCTGGCAAGGCGGTGTAGTGCGAAACGCGGCCCGGCAGCCGCTCCATCAGGTAGAAGGGCGTGCCGATCAGCGACGGATCGGATTCGAAATGCACGGGGCGGGGCAGGGGCAGCCCGTGATCTTGGAGCGCGGTCAGCACCCGGTATTCGCGGTCGATCGCATGGGCGCTGTCCAGCGTCGCACCGCGCAGCTTTTTGCGCAGGACCAGGCGCTTGCCCTTGGCCGTCACGAACCACGTGGGGTTCGATTGGCCGCCGCCCACCGGCTCGATCCTGACCGGCCCGCCCAACAGCGACATCAGCGCGGATGGGTCGAAATCAGGCAGCATCGCGTGCCAGCCCCAGTTTGCCCTGAAGCGTCATGCCTCCTCCATACTGTCTTATTGTCGGACACTAAGCGGTAAAGCGCGTGTCGCCCCGGGTCAATCCTTGTGCGCCAGGCATGTTTGCGAGAAACTATTGATACACAATCAAAAATGCTGCGCCGCAGCGTCGGGATATGCTGCGACGCTGGTGTTGACAGATGGCCAGAATCGCGATCATCCTGCGCTAATGTCGGACGCTAATCGAGGTTTCCATGCCCCAACCGTCTTTCAAGCCCCTGTTTTGGCTGTCGCCGCTTTGGGCCGTGGTCGGGATGCGCGCATGAGCCTGACAAGCCGTCCGATCCATGTGACCTATGCCTATCAGCAGGTTGCCGAAGAGATCGAGGCGCAGATTCTGCGTGGCGAGTTGAAGCCGGGTGACCAATTGCCGGGCGAAACCGAGCTTGCGCAGATGTTCGGTGTCACCCGCTCGACCGTGCGCGAAGGACTGCGGCAGCTGGAAAGCGAT
This sequence comes from Paracoccaceae bacterium, assembly GCA_021767525.1. Taxonomy (GTDB): domain Bacteria; phylum Pseudomonadota; class Alphaproteobacteria; order Rhodobacterales; family Rhodobacteraceae; genus Lutimaribacter. Next base: position 8,447 of record JAASTF010000073.1, on the reverse strand, counting down.
GGGTTGGTGCATCGCCCGTCGCCCCGCCGGCTTGAAGTTGCCGTGCCGCAGGCCGATCAGCTGACAACCCGCGCAGGGCGCGCGATGGCCCTGATGAAAGTGTCGTTCCGCGAGTTGTGGGAAGTCACGATGGTGACCGAACCGCTGGCCGCCCGGATCGCCGCCGAACGCGCCAGCCTCGACGAGATCGAGTTGCTGCAAGGTCTGCATGCCGACCTTGTCGCCGCCGAAGGCCAGATGGCCCGCACGATCGAGCTGGACGAGGCGTTTCACACCCGCATCGCCGACATGGGCAAGAACCGCGTTCTGGGCCTTGCGCGCGAGCCGATCTCGCTGCTGCTGTTCCGTGGGTTTTCGCAGATCGCGCCCTATGCCACGCAATTCTACAAGCGCCAGATCGAGGCGCATTCGAACATCATCGCCGCCATGCGCGACCGCGACTGCGATCGGGCCGAGAAATGGGCCCGTATGCATATCGAGGATTTCTGGCGCGGCGCGCAGATCGCCGGCCTGGAAGACGCGGTGGCCTTGAACCCGCGCGCTTTGTCGTAGGGGGCTGGGTGTCATGACGTATCAGACCATCACCACCGACACGCAGGACAATATCCTGACCCTGACGCTGAACCGGCCCGACAGGCTGAACGCGTTTACCAACCAGATGAAGGACGAGATGATCGCTGCCTTCGATGCGGCCGATGCCGACGACGAGGTGCGTGCGATCATCGTCACCGGGGCCGGGCGCGGGTTTTGCGCGGGCGCCGACCTGGACGACCCCGAGGCCTTTACCTCGGCCCGGCTTGACCCGCGCAGCACCGATCCTGCCATTTGGGATGATCCGGTGAACCGCGATTCCGGGGGCGAGCTGGCGCTGCGGATATTCAATTGCCTGAAACCCGTGATCGCCGCGGTCAACGGCCCGGCGGTGGGCGTGGGGGCGACGATGCAATTGCCGATGGACATTCGCATCGCATCCGAAACCGCGCGGTTCGGGTTCGTTTTCGCGCGGCGCGGCATCGTGCCCGAGGCGGCCTCGACCTGGTTCCTGCCGCGTGTCGTGGGCATGAGCCAGGCGTTGGAATGGTGCTATACCGGTCGCGTGTTCGACGCGGCCGAGGCGTTGCAGGGCGGCCTGATCCGCTCGGTCCATGCACCCGACGATCTGTTGCCCGCCGCGCGCGCGCTGGCGCGCGAGATCGCGGAAAACACGGCGCCGGTTTCGATTGCGCTGATGCGGCAGATGATGTGGCGCATGGCCGGGGCCGAGCATCCGATGGCCGCGCATCGCGTCGACAGCCGCGCCATCGCCGCGCGCGGCGCAATGGCCGACACCGCCGAGGGCGTCGCAAGTTTCCGTGAAAAACGCGCGCCGGTCTTTCCCGACCGTGTGTCGCGCGACTTGCCGGGCTTTTTCCCGTGGTGGACCGAACCCGGCTGGCTGGATGAAGAGGACAAGACATGAGCGACGAAATCCTGGTGGAAAAGAATGGCGCGGTTGTCACGTTGCGCCTGAACGATCCGGGCACGATGAACGCGATGACACCCGCGATGGCGCACGAGCTGCACGACGCGCTGAAACGGGCCGTCGCAGATGGCGCGCGCGCCATCATCCTGGCGGGGGGCGAACGCGCCTTTTCCACCGGCGCCAACCTTAAGGCGGCCGTGCCCGACGACCTCGAGGGCTTTGATATCGGCGCCACGCTGGAAGAGGATTACAACCCGCTGATGCTGACCATCCGCGACCTGCCGGTGCCGCTGATCTCGGCCGTGCGCGGGGCGGCGGCCGGGGTGGGTGCGTCGCTGGCGCTGGTCTGCGATCTGATCGTCGCGGGCAAAAGCGCCTATTTCCTCGAGGCATTCGCACGTATCGGCCTGGTGCCGGATGGCGGGGCGACCTGGCTTCTGACCCGCTCGGTCGGGCGGGTGCGGGCGATGGAAATGATGCTGCTGGCCGAAAAGATCCCTGCACCGCAAGCCTATGAATGGGGGCTTGTGACCCGGCTGGTCGAGGATGACGCGGTTGAGGCGACGGCGATGACCCTGGCCGAAAAGCTGGCCGACGGCCCCTCGCACGCCCATGCGCTGATCCGTCAGGCGGCCTGGGCCGCCGCCGATTCCGATTTCGACGCGGCGCTTTTGACGGAACGCCGGTTGCAAAAGCAGGCCGGCGAAACCCCGAACTTTGCCGAAGGACTGGCCGCGTTCCGCGAAAAGCGTGCGCCCCGGTTCAACGGCTGACGACCCCGAACGCGCGCCGGGGGAGGGGCGCGCAGACTTTCAGCGCCCGCCGGTGACGGCGGGCCTGCACCGCGAAAAGACATGGTTAAAACGGGAGGAGACAACACCATGAACAAGACGATGAAAGCCCTTGTTGCGGGCGCATCCATGCTGGCCATTGCCGGTGCCGCCCAAGCCGCCGAACTCAGCTTTGCGGGCGGCTGGCCGCCGAACTCGGCCCCGACCGCGAAGATCGAGGATTACGCCAAGGCGGTCGAGGAATATTCCAACGGCGAGGTCAGCGTGCGGGTGTTCCCGCTGTCGCTGCTGAGCTTTGGCGAAATCAATGCGGGCCTGCGCGACGGGATCGCGGACGTGGCGGGCAACCTGCTGGCCTATTTCCCGGCCGAATACCCGACGATGAACATGCTGGCGGAATTTTCGGAACTGGTCGAGCTTGAAGAGTTCGCCGGCGAGCTGAGCAGCCTGGCCTTTACCGGCGCGATCACCGAATACGTTATGAACGAATGCCCCGCCTGCATGGAAGAAATGGCGGCGCAGAATCAGGTGTATCTGGGCTCGTCCTCGACCACCTCTTACGTGCTGCAATGTGCGGTGCCGCTGAATTCGGTCGCGGACCTGGAAGGCAAGCGGATGCGCGCGGCGGGCGCCTATTGGGCGCGTTGGGCCGAATCCGTGGGCGCCGTGCCGGTGTCGATGTCGATCAATGAAACGCTTGAAGGCCTGAGCCAGGGCGTTGTCGATTGCACGATGTCGAACACCGCCGATTTCGTGAATTTCGGCTTTATCGACGTGGTCGATCACGTCTATGTCGGCGCGCCGGGGGCCCAGTTCAACGTGCCCTTCACGATGAACAAGGACAGCTGGAACAGCCTGTCGGACGCCAACAAGCAGGCGATGCTGCGCGCCCATGCCAAGCTGGCCGCCGATATCGCCTGGGTCTATATCCTGGATGGCCGCAACGGCCGCGAACGCGCCCCGGGCGAAGACATCGAATACGGCCCCGCGCCCGATGACATCGTCGCCATGAACCGCGAGTTCATTCAGCAGGACAAGGACGCCATCGCCGAGATCTATAACGAGCGGTTCGGCATCGAAGGCGGTGCCGAAGCGGCGGCCACGCTGACCGAGGCGCTGAGCAAGTGGACCGAGCTGACCAAGGATGTCAGCAGCGGCGAAGAACTGGCCGAGATCTACTGGAACGAGATCTTCTCGAAGGTCGATGTCGCCACTTACGGCAAGTAAGCGACGCGCTTTCTGACCAAGCGGCCGGGCGCCACGCGAATGCGGGTGCCCGGCCATTTCCACGAATGGAGGCTTTCCCATGTTCATGATCGGCAGGGCGCTGTCTTTCCTGTCTCGGTCCGCATCGCTGATCGGGGCGATTTGCGTCGTCCTGATGATGCTGCACGTCACCGCCGACGTGCTGGGACGATACCTTTTCAATGCCCCCTTGCCCGGCACGATCGTGGTGGTGGCCAACTACTACATGGTGATCCTGGTTTTCATCGCCATCGGCGTGGCCGAGGAAAAGCGCGCGCATATCTCGGTCGAATTCCTGACCGACCTGATGCCCCCGCGGCCGCGCACGGCGCTGTCGGTTTTCGCCAGTCTTTTGACGGTTGGCGTGATGGCGGTGCTGATGATCGCGGGCTGGGAAGAGGCGGTCAAGAAAACCAAAGGCGGCGCCACGATGGAGCAGGGCAGCCAGATGATCGAGATCTGGCAAAGCTACTGGTTGATCCCGGTCGGTGCGGCGCTGATGGCGGCAATCGCCGCCTATCGCGTGATCGTCACCGCGACCGGCGCAAAGACCGGTTTGAGAGAAATCGATGCAGACACAAAGTTCATAAATGACTGATGTTGAAATCGGCCTGACCGGCCTTGCCACCCTGATTGCCCTTATCGCGGTGCGCGTGCCCATCGGCATCGCGCTGATCGCGGTGTCTTTCACCGGACTTTATATCCTGATGGGCCCGCGTGTCGCCTGGGGCGCGATGAGCATCATTCCCTACAAGTTCACCTCAAGCTGGATCCTCAGCTCGATCCCGATGTTCCTGTTTCTGGGCTTTATCAGCTATCACACGCAGCTGACCCGGGGCATGTTCAACGCCGCGCGGATCTGGCTGTCGGGCCTGCCGGGGGGGCTGGCCATCGCGTCGATCTTTGGGTCAGCCGGCTTCGCCGCCGTTTCGGGGTCGTCCATTGCGTGCTCGGCAGCGATGGGGCGCATCGCCATCCCCGAGATGATGAAGCACCGCTATCACCCGGAACTTGCCACCGGCACGGTCGCCGTGGCCGGCACGATCGGCGCGCTGATCCCGCCGTCGATCATTCTGATCCTTTACGGCGTGATCGCGCAAATCTCGATCTCGGCGCTGTTTCTAGGGGGCATCGTGGCGGGCCTGATGACGGCAGCGGGCTATACACTGGTGGTGCTGCTGCGCGTCTGGCGCAACCCCGACCTGGCGCCCGAGCGCGACGCCAGCGTGACGATGCGGGAAAAGCTGCTGGCACTGCGCGAAACCTGGCCCATCCTTCTGATCATGATCGGCATTTTCGGCGGCCTGTTCGGCGGGGTTTTCACGCCGACCGAGGCGGGCGCCGTGGGCGCGTCGCTGGCCTGCCTGGTGGCCATCGTCAGCGGTCAGATGACATTCGCGCGCTTCATGACCGCGGCGCGCGAAACCCTGATGACCACGGCCGCGCTGTTGATCATCGCCATCGGCGCCAGCCTGCTGACGCGGTTCCTGGCGTTGTCGGGGGCGGGCGATTTCCTGTCCGAGGGTATCCTTTCGATCGCCTCCAGCCCCGTGTTGCTGATGATCGGGATCGTCTGCGTTTACCTGCTAATGGGCATGTTCCTGGAGCCCATCGGCGCGATGCTGCTGACGTTGCCCATCATCCTGCCGGTGGTCGACGCCTCGGGTTGGAGCCTGCTGTGGTTCGGCGTGGTGCTGACCAAGCTGTTGGAAATCGGCATGATCACGCCGCCCATCGGCATGAACGTCTTTGTCATCAAAAGCGTCGTGGGGGACCTGGTGAAAACCTCGGCCATCTTCCGGGGCGTCGCGTGGTTCATCGTTATGGACCTGGTACTGGTTGCGATCCTATGCGCCTTTCCCGGCCTGGTGCTGTGGCTGCCGAACCTGGTGGATTGATAACGAAACGGCCCGGCGCGCGGGGTGCGGCGGGCCAGAACGACGATGAGTGAGGGCCAAGAAAAATGCAGACAAAGCAATTGATCCGCCGGGCGCGGGGGCTTCAACTGGGGGATATGCTGCGACGGACGGCGGCCAAGGTGCCGCAGAAAAGCGCGCTGATCTTTCGCGATCACGAAGACACGTTCGCCCAACTGGACGAGGCGGTGAACCGTGCCGCCAACGCGCTGGCCGCGCACGGCGTGGCCAAGGGCGACAGGGTGGCCCTGTTCAGCCATAACAACCGCGCCTTCGTGGTGCTGCGTTTTGCGATGGCGCGTCTGGGCGTGGTCATGACGCCCGTCAACTTCATGCTGACCGCGCCCGACGTGGCCTATATCCTGGACCATTCGGGTGCCCGCATGATGATCGCCGAGGATGCCTTGTGCGAAACCGCCGATGCCGCGCTGGCCGAACTGGGCAAGTCCGACATGCCGCGCTTTGCCATCCCGCATGCGGGCGTCACGCCGCCCGATGGCTGGCAGCCGGCGTCCGATATCCTGGATCACGACGACGGGTCCGAGGTGTGGGTGGATGTCGATGCCGACGATCCGATCCAGATGATGTATACCAGCGGCACGGAAAGCCGGCCCAAGGGCGCGTTGCTGACCTCGGGGGCGCTTTATGCGCAATATGCCAGCTGCATCATCGATGGCGAGATGTCCGAGGACGCGGTTTCGCTGCATTGCCTGCCGCTGTTTCATTGCGCTCAGCTTGATTGTTTTCTCAGCCCCGATATCTACCTCGGCGTCAGCTCGATCCTGCATGACAAGGCCGACCCGGCCGAGATGCTGGAAGCGATCGAAAAGCATGGCGTGACCAAGCTGTTCTGCCCGCCGACGATCTGGATCGCGCTGCTGCGCCATCCCGATTTCGACAAGCGCGATCTCAGCAGCCTGAACGCGGGCTATTACGGCGCGTCGATCATGCCGACGGCGGTGATCGAGGAACTGGCGCAGCGGCTGCCCAACATGCGGCTTTTCAATTTCTACGGGCAGACGGAAATGGCGCCTCTGGCCACGATCCTGAAACCGCACGATCAGCTGCGCAAGCTGGGGTCGGCCGGGCGGCCCTCGCTGAACGTGGAAACCCGCGTTGTCGATGACGATGACAACCCCGTGCCGGTGGGCGAGGTGGGTGAAATCGTGCACCGCAGCCCGCACCTGATCACCGAATACTACAATGACCCCGACAAGACCGCCGAGGCGTTCCGCAACGGCTGGTTTCATAGTGGCGATCTGGGCCGGTTCGATGACGAAGGGTATCTGTATGTCGTCGACCGCAAGAAGGACATGATCAAGACCGGCGGCGAAAACGTGGCCAGCCGCGAGGTCGAAGAGGCGATTTTCCGTCACCCGGACGTGGCCGAGGTGGCGGTGTTCGGCGTGCCGCACCCCAAGTGGATCGAGGCGGTGACCGCCGTCGTCGTGCCCAAGGCCGGCGCCGAAGTGACCGCCGAGGGCGTTATGGAGTATTGCCGCGACACGCTGGCCCATTTCAAGGCGCCCAAGCATATCAAAATCACCGATGCGCTGCCCAAGAACGCCAGCGGCAAGATCCTGAAACGCGATCTGCGGATCGAATTCGCGCAGATTTTCGACAAGGTCTGACAGGCCGCCGAAACCGGCGGGCGGCTGTGAAGGCCGGTGCTTGAGCGATCAGACCGACACGCTGCCCAGCAGCGTGTCGCGGGCGATTTCGTTCTTGCGGCCGCTCATCTTGATTGCGCCGCGCTCGACCACATAGAACGTGTCGCCCAGGTCGTAGGCAAAGCTGAAATACTGCTCGACCAGCACGATGGCCATGTTCGCCTGTTCGCGCAGATGGGCGATCACGCGGCCGATCTGCTGGATGATGTTGGGTTGAATGCCCTCGGTCGGTTCATCCAGCAGCAGCAGTTTCGGCCTTGTGATCAGCGCACGCGCGATGGCCAGCTGCTGTTGCTGGCCGCCCGACAGGTCGCCGCCACGCCGGTTCAGGAAATCGCGCAGGATCGGGAACAGCTCGAATATCTCGTCGGGGATACGATGTTCGGAACGGGGCAGACAGGCGAACCCGGTTTCCAGGTTCTCGCGCACGGTCAGCAGCGGAAAGATGTCGCGCCCCTGCGGCACATAGGCCACGCCCTTTTTCGCCAGCGCCTGCGCGGGGGCGCGGCCGATCTCTTCGCCATCCAGCGTGTAGCTGCCGCCCGAACGGGGATGGGTGCCCGATATCGCCTTGAGAAGGCTGGTCTTGCCGACGCCATTGGTGCCCATAACGCAGGTCACCTCGCCCAGGCGAGCGGTCAGGTCGATGCCGTTCAGGATCTGGCTGCCGCCGTAATGCAGGGTCAGCCCGTTCAGTTTCAAAAGATCAGCGGCCAAGATACACCTCGATCACCTTTTCATTCTTCGTGACGTGATCCAGCGACCCCTCGGCCAGGACCGAACCTTCGTGCAGCACGGTCACCTTGCATTCAAGCCGGCGCACGAATTCCATATCGTGTTCCACAACCACCACGGCGCGGGTTTTCGCGGCCTCTTTCAGCAGGTCGGTGGTGTGTTCACGCTCGGCGGGCGTCATGCCGGCGGCGGGTTCGTCGACAAGCAACAGGCGCGGTTCCTGCGCCAGCAGCATCCCGATTTCCAGCCATTGTTTCTGGCCGTGGCTCAGCTCGCCCGCCTTGCGGGTCAGCGCCGCGGACAGGCCGATTTCCTGGGCCAGGTCGGCCACCTTGGCGCGGTCCGCGTCGCTGGGCCGAAACAGCAGGACCGCCAGCGGGCCGCGATCCTTTTTCAGCGCCATCATCAGGTTGTCGGCGACGGTCTGATCCTCGAACACGGTGGGGCGCTGGAATTTGCGGCCCACGCCCTCTTGCGCGATGCGGCTTTCGGACATGCGGAGCAGCGACACCCCCTTGTCGCCATAGATCACGCGCCCCTCGTCGGGGCGGGTCTTGCCGGTGATGATGTCCATGAAGGTAGTTTTGCCCGCGCCATTGGGGCCGATCACCGCGCGCAGCTCGCGCTC